>JBBQML010000469.1:0-4830 GCA_038328885.1 Verrucomicrobiota bacterium
GCTGGAGGTCGCCGCGTTCTGCCGGCGGGTGGTCGACGACGTCACCACCACCGCCACGGAGCCCTGCACGATCGAGCTCACGGTAGCTGCCGCCCTCGGCAGGATCGCCGCCGACGAGAGCCTGCTCGGGCACGTGCTGACCAACCTCCTCTCCAACGCGGTCAAGTACTCGGCCCCCGGAAGCGCCGTGCAACTGAAGGTCGAGCGGTGCCAGGATCGGTTGGCCTTCGCGGTCGCCGACCGCGGCTGTGGGATCCCCGAGGTGGACCGCGGCCGGCTGTTCGGAACGTTCCATCGCGGCAGCAACGTCGGTCAGATCGCCGGGACGGGCCTGGGGCTCGTGATCGTCCGCCGCTGCATGGATCTGCATGGCGGCGAGGTTGGTTTCACGAGCCGTGAAGGCGGAGGCACCGTCTTCACCGCCACCATCCCCTGCCCCCGCTGATCCCCCTTGGTTGCCGGCCGGCCTTGCGGACCCCAGGAAGTCCTCTCTCACGCGGAGACGCGTGACACCCTCTGCTCTGGTTGAGCGCCTACCGCGCGCTCACACTCACCTTCTTCGCGAAGTCCTCGGGCTTGAACTGCCCCTTCGCGAACGCGTTCACATCCGCCACCCTCGCCCTCAGGGTCAGCACCGAGGCTCGGTTCCGCTCCGGACGGCCCTCGCCACCCTCCACAACCACATCCTCGGTGCCGCCAACGACAACGGTCCGCGTCTCAAACTGGGTGCGCCCCCAACGGGTTTGAACCACCCCCCCCCCCCCCCAGCTTCGGCGCGGGACCGAAAACCGCGACGGCGATGGTGTCGTTCTCCCGCACTGACTTCAGGTTGGCCGCGTGCCGCAAGGACTCGATGAGTGCCCTCTTGAGTTCCTCCACCCGCCCCGGTTCGAAGTCCGCGCCCTCGTCTCCCCGCCCCAGAAACACCGTCGGCGCAGCCTCGAACGGGCCCCGGCCCGACTTCAACTCGCGTCGCGCCTCCTCCCAGGTGCGATCCACGGGCTCGGCTTGCGCCGACTTCTTTGTGTCCTTCGGCCCCACCAGCGGGAAGTCGACATTCAGGAGGAACAGCGCCCCGAAGCCGTCGAGGTACAGCGCCTCCAGGCCGGGAGAGCCAAAACCACCGAAGCCTGTCATCCACAAGTGCTGATCGGACCCGCCCCGACCGGCGGCCTTCCCGAGAATCCGGCCCATCACCGCGAGGTCCTCGCTGAGAGCATCCGCCGCCTCCACTTCGAGATCCTCTCCGGGCAGCACCAGCGTGGCCGGCCGGCCGCTGGACGAGAAGCGCATGGCCACGGACTTGCCCATCTCCGCCGCCCGCGCGATAGCGGCCTCGGCGGATCGCATCGCGGCATTCACGCTCCGTTCGACCGTCCGCTCGAAGCTGGCGTTCTCCCGATCGGGCGGTTCCGGAGGTTCCGGGGCATCCAACGCCTCCGCGCGCGCCAACACCACACGAGGCGCCGATGGCGGGGCGGCATCGGCGGACTGCGCTCGGGCACCGGGCATCAGGGCTGGCAGACCGAGCGAGAGCAGGGCGGCCAGCATGGCGCCCACGCGCCGCGGTGCGAGTGACGGTGAGTTTGGGTATGAGTAGGAGGGTCGGGTCTTCATGGATTGTCCTGGTCCTGATGGGGGTTGGCTGACTCGGAAAGGGGTTCGGAGACGCCGGCGCCCGCCGGCAGATAACTGGTGAGCCACTGCATCTGGTGGTGGGTCTGCTCAAAGCCCGAGCCGGTGCTCGCAGCCAACTTGACCAATCCTTCGCGCAGTCGGGCTGTCTCAACGCCGCGCCGTTCGTCCAGTTGACGCAACCCACTGAGTATCTCCGCGCGATCCTCGGCCCGGGCAACCTGGTAGCGTCGCAGGAACTCGGCGAGCAACTCTCGGTTCTCCGCGCGCGCCAGTTGCACGGTCGCCTCCGCCACCTGGCGCAGGTCCTGGCCCCGCTGGGCCCCCACATCCGCCCGAAGCTGGTCTCTCAGCGCCGCCAACCGTTCCTCCAACTGCTCATCCGAAACCGCCCCCCGGCGCCCCAGGAGGAACCCTCCGCCCAGCATCCCCACGAGCACTGCAGCGGCGGCCGCCCACTGGATCGCTCTGCGCCAACTCCGCGCCCTGACCGGGCGCTCTGGCACCCCCGCGGCATCCAGCAGACCCGTTGTCTCCCGCCATCGCGCGAGTCGGCGCACACAGTCCGGGCACACCGCCAGGTGCGCATCCAGATCGGCCCGCTGCTCGCGCGGAACCTCGCCGTAGAGGAAGCCCATCCAATCGATCGGATCGGGGTGTTTCATGTCAGGTAATCCTTCCCGGCTTGGTGGGCGACACCGACTCCGCCCAGGGCTGCAACAGGCGCTCCAGCCGGTCGAGCGCCTCCACCATCCGCGACTTCACCGTGCCTTCCGGCACCCCCAGGACCTCCGCCACTTCGTGAAATTTCAGGCCCTCGTAATGACGGAGTGCCACCACCACACGGTAGAGTTCGGGCAAACGCATCAACGCCCGCCTCACTGCCTCGGCCCGCTCCACCGTCTCCAACGTCTCCGCCGGACCGGCCCCCTCCGCCACGACCTCCAGGTCCGGGCCTTCCCTGCCCTCGCCATCCCCCCCGGCCACGGTCTCCAGCGCCGTCTCCCGCCGCCGTTCGCGCCGTCGCAGTTCATCGCGGCAGAGATTGACGGCGATCCGCCACAGCCAGGTCGAAAACCGCGCGGCTGGATCAAAGTCCCGCCGATGGGTGAAGACCTTCGCAAAGGCCTCCTGCGCCACGTCTTCAGCGCGGTGCACATCACCCAGCAGGCGCACTCCCAGACGGCGGATGGGTGCCTCCCATCGGCGCACCAACTCGGCGAATGCCTGCGGATCATCGAGCATCTGCACGCGCCACATCGCCTGCTCGTCGGTCATCATCGGGTTTGTTTCGGCGGCGACACCGGGTCCATCCCCCGCCTCGCCAAGAGTAATACGCCCCAGCCCCCAGAATAGTTCGGAACTATTTTCCGCCCGATGGTGGGCCGGTGGGCGCTGAGCGGTCCCGGAATCCACTGGAGACTGGGTACCGCGGATTTCCGATGGTCGATTGGGGGGGACGCCAGCCGCGCCAGGCGCCAGTGCTCCCGCCCCTATTCCCGCCCCACTGCGCGCGACGGCACCACAGGGTCCACGACGAAACAGGCCAGGGGGTTCCGCCAAACCCGGCACAGAGGCTCGGCATCGCGCTGCTCGGAGACTGCGGCCGGCTCATCCAGCGTCGCGTACCTCACACTCCCGTCGGCCCGGCGAAAGGCGTACAAGGGGACCAGCGCCGCACCACCGAAGCCCGCCGGAATCCCCACCCCCACCCCCGGGACAGCACGGAAAAGCGGCCCTCCACCCTCCCGCGCCCGTGCACCGCCACCCACGCCCGGGAGCAGAGAAAGCGCCATCCCCGCGTCCTGCGGCGTGTCACCGGCGAAGACCGGCACGGTCCCCTCCAGCGCCATCTCCGGCATCAACGCCCAGAAGGCCACCGACTCGACGGTTTCGCCCTCGGCCTTGGGGTTCGCCGCGGGAAGCCCAACCCGCAGGCGCTCGGCTCCCCCCGCGCCCTTCACCCGGTAAACCGGCACCGGCAACGCCAGCCGGGAATCCGCGAGGTCGAGGCGGTAGAGGATCTGGTTGTAGTCGTAGCGCGGCGTCTTCTCCCGCGCTGCGGAAAACGCGGCGGTGTAGGTGCCCTCGAAATGGATCACCCGCGCCCGATCCTGATCGAGGAACGCATGATGCACCGGATTGTAGAAGTTGTACGCCTCATGGGCCACGACCCGCCGCGCATACACCCACGGCCCCACGGGCGTGTCCGCCTCCGCGAACCAGATCTCCCCGGGCTGTCCCGACGAGATCATCACCCACCGACCACGGAACGGATTCCAGGCGACGGATCCGCGCCCCAACTCGAACGGCTGCCCGGTTTCCACATCATGCAACCGCGCCCAGGCCTCCTCCGGCCGGAGCCGGCCGGCCGCGATCAATCCGCGCAACCGCCCCGGGTGCAACCGGTCGGCCCCCGGCTTCCAGGTGTAGCGCGCCACACCCCGAGGATCGCGGTCGATCGTCACGCCCGCCTCGCGACCCGCGGGCACCCGCCCCTCGCCCGCCACGCAGGTCAAGGCCTCGTAGCGCCCGAGCTGCCGCAGGCTGTCCAAGTCCGCCGGCACCCGCCAGTTGGGGTAGAGATACAGGTACTCGAGCCCCGCCACGAGCGCGCGGAACGGGTGCGATGCATCGTGCCCGTCACGAAGGTCCCAATGCTCAATCGACCGAAACACACCCCGATCGTCGTCGAAGACCATGAGGTACCAGCCCAGTGCCGGTCCGAGGTCCCGGTGATGGGCCACTCGCGCCACCAACCGTTCGCGCCCACCCTCCCGTGGATCCGGCACCACCATGACGCTCTCGATCCACCGCAGCCCCTCCCCTGGCTCGGGACACATGGCCCGCGCGAACCCGACGTGATCCGTGAAGTACGTCAGGTCGATTCCCCGGCCCGGATCGAGTCCGCCCGGCCCCGGGCCCGGCAACGGTGAAGTCGCCCCAGCGGCACCGAAGTTCCCCAGCGGATAAGCCGCGCGATCCGTGTCCCCCCAGAACCAATGAATCCGCCCGCGATAGGGCGTCGCGATCACCGTATCCTGCCCGGTCACCAGCGCGTTCAAGAGCGGCTCTGCCAGCGGAGCGGGGCGCCCGACCAGCACGGTGTCCCGGTAGATCCCCTGCCCGGTGATGCGATACAGCCGCTCGGCCACGTTCGTGCGCCGGACTTTCAGGGTCGCGCTTGCCCCCGCC
>JBBQML010000470.1:0-4815 GCA_038328885.1 Verrucomicrobiota bacterium
TGGACCAGGTCGTCCCCCCAGCCGTTCAGCTCGAAGGACGTGGTGGGTGGGCCGTCGATGCGGAAGAAGGCCCGGTAGAGGGCGTGGTCGTTGGGTACCTTCGCGAGCGCCTCGGGACCGAACAGGGCGGCCATCTGGGCCTCGAACGACCCGGCGAACAGGCCGTCCACGTCGTGGTTGCAGTCATCCACGAAGACGAACCCGCCGCGTCGGACGTAGCGTTCGAAGTGAAGACGCTCGCGTTCGGAGAACTGCACGAGCCGGCGGCCACTGAGGTAACAGAACGCGGCATCGAAGAGCTCGACGCCGCCCAGGGGAACGACGACTTCCTTGGGATGAACGGGGAGCGTGGTGTAGGCGACCAGGGAATCGAGCAGATTGGCCGGCATCCGAGGGTCCACCTTGTCCCAGTCGCCGGAATCGTACTGGAGTCGGGAGAAGACGAACTCGGCCATGGGTCCCGGGTCAGACCGCGTCGGACAGGCTGGAGAAGGTGAAGTCGCGCACGACCATGGAGGGGATGAGGTTCCCGCTCACCCGCGTCGCCCGGCCCAGGGCCTCCAGGTTGTTGAGCATGATCACCGGGGACTCGTTGAACCGGAAATTCTTGAGCGGATGGCGGATCTCCCCGTCCTCCACGTAGAACGTTCCGTCGCGGGTGAGGCCGGTATGGAGGAGGGTTTGGGGATCGACCGACCGGATGTACCAGAGGTTGGTGACCAGCACACCGCGTTTCACGCCCTTGATCAGGTCTTCCAGGCTGGTGGCGGTGCCGGTCATGAGGATCGGCCCCCCGCCGATGGCGACCTGATCCTCGGCCAACCCCTTCTTGCGAGCCCAGTATCGGGAATAGCGCAGGTTGCGGACCACCCCGCCCTCGAACCACTCGACCCGTCGCTGGGGCAGGCCGTCCACAGACCACTTGCTTCCCGGCAGGTCGGGATGGAGCGGGTCCGAATAGAGGTGGACCCGTTCATCCAGGAGCTTCTCGCCGTGCCGCGTCCCGCCGCCCGCCTTGCTCAGGTAGGACCGGCCCTCCTCGGCCGAGCGGGCGTCCATGGGGCCGACCATCAGACGGATCAGGGTGCTGGCGGCGGCAGGTTCCAGGATGACCGTGTATTTGCCCGGCTCGATCGCCCGCGCGCCCTGGACATCGCGGCCTTCCTGGCGGCGATGCGCGTCACGGCCGCGGCATCCAGACGCGTCGCGTCGTTGAAATCGGCGAGGCCGTAGCCGGACCCGGTCCCATCCTCGGTGCGCGCGGTGATCAAAAAATCGATTCCGGTGTCGCGGCTGTAGGCGAACACACCACGGGAATTGGCGAGCGCAGAGAAGCTGGTGTTGTCGGAGAGGAATCCGGCGGCGACGAGCTTGGCCTCCCGACAGATACCGATGCTGCCGGCCACCTGTCGCACGCGGTCGTCCTGGGTGAGGTTGGCGGTGGAGGCGTAATACGCAGTGGGTTCGAGGTACTTTTGCGGGCCGGGGAGTTCCACGTGCTCGGGATTCTCCGGGGACAGGCGGGCCAGTTCCTCCGAGGTCCGCACCACCCGGGCGAGCGACGCGTCATCGAACTCATTGATCGAGGCCAGGCCTGTTCGTCTTCCGAAGCTCGAACTGACTCCAAGTCCAAGCTCCTCCGAGCCGCCGCTGGTGGAGACAGTGTTGCGGGCGAAGCGCACGTTGGCGCTGCGTCCCCCGCCCAGGTTGACTTCGCACTCGTCCGCTCGGCTCAGGGCCAGGACTTTCTGAAGGATCGAACGGGCCTCGGTTTCGGAAAGGATGGCCATGATTCAGATCTTTCGGGCGGTGTTGATGACATTGACCTTGTTGACGCGGGTCGTGGCGCTGCCGTGCGAGACCGCGCTGGACTGGGACGGCTGGCCTTTCCCGTCGTTGAACGATCCCCCCAGGGCGTAGTCGCGCCGGTCGCAGATCGCCACGCACGAATTCCAAAACTCCTGGGTGTTCGACTGGTAGGCCACGTCCCGGAGCATTCCGACGATGGCACCGTCCTTGATCTCGTAAAACAACTGGCCGCCGAACTGGAAGTTGTAGCGCTGCTGATCGATGGAGAAGGAGCCGTTGCCGATGATGTAAATGCCCTTCTCCACGCCCTGGATCATGTCCTCCGGAGTCAGGGGTTCCTTGCCCGGCTGGAGGGACACGTTGGGCATCCGCTGGAACTGGACGTCGGACCAATGCTGGGAGTAGCTGCACCCATCGCCGGCGGACTGGCCGACCACGTGCGCCTGGTCACGGGTCTTCTGGTAGTCGACCAGGATGCCATCCTTGACGATCGGCCAGGACTTGGTGGGCACGCCTTCGTCGTCATACCCCACCGCACCGAGGGAACCGGGTTCGGTTTTGTCCGCAACCAGGTTCACGATGGAACTGCCGTACTGGAACTTCCCGCTTCGCCACTTGTCCAGCGTGGCGAAGGAGGTGCCGGCAAAGTTGGCCTCGTAGCCCAGGACGCGATCGAGTTCGGTGGCATGCCCCACCGACTCGTGAATGGTCAACCAGAGGTGGGACGGGTCGAGGACCAAGTCGTACTGGCCAGCGACGACGGACTTGGCGGAAAGCTTGGCCTTGGCCTGCTCGGCGGCGAGCGCGGCGTCCTCGATCATGTCGTAGGAATGGGTGTAGCGGGGGGTGACCCCGGGACGTTTGCCCGCGGGATCGGCGTCCAGGTACTCCCAACTGCGGCCGGACGGCGCGCTCAGCGAGGCGCGGGTCTGGAACCGGCCTGTCTTGGTATCGGTCGCGGTGACCTGGAAGCTCGGGTAGATGCGATGCACGTCCTGGTCGATGTACGAACCATCGGTGCTGGCGAAGTACTTCTGTTCGTTGACCAGCCCCAGGAACGAATTGACGAAGGAGGCACCGGCCTTGAGGGCGGCGGCATTGGCGGCCAGGAGCCGCTCCACCTTCTCCGCGAGGGGTACCTGGAACCCGTTCTTCCGGATGGGCGTGCGCCAGGTGACTTCCCCCACGCCCTTCTGGGGCGCGAGTTGAACGGGTTCGGTGAGGAGTTTCGCATTGGCCTTGGCGATGGCGACCGCCTCCACCGCGGCGCGCGCGATGGTGTCGGGAGTGAGCCGATCCACCGCCATGAAACCCCAGGCGCCCTGGGCGATCACGCGGACGCCTGCGCCATAGTTCTCGGTGCTGCCGACGGCAAGCACCCGGTCCTCCCGGGTGCTGATGAACTGGTTCAGATACCGGCCGATGCGGACGTCGGCGTAGCTCGCACCGGCCCGGGTCGCCGCGTTCAGGGCGGCATCGGCCAGGGCCTGCTTGGTGGAGGCCGGTAACGGCTCGCGCGCGGCGAGATCGGCCGCCGCCAGGGTTCACTGCGGCAGGAGCAACGAACCGGTCGCCACCGTCGAGGATTGGAGGAAATGTCGGCGATTCATGGCGTGGGCAGGAGGTGGCGAACATCGCCTCGGGACGGACGGGCGTCGGTTTGGGAGGGGCAGACCATGGCGGAGATGGCAGTGCCGGGGTTGAGCAGTGAATCGATTACGGTGGGCGGCGCGGTGCAGGTCAATGGCGAAGTCCGCCGTCGCGTTCCTCCACGGAGTCGATCTCCTGCGGGTCGTACGTCCGCCAGAACCAGGCACCGAAAGACACCCGGGCGCACACGAGCTGCCGGTGGCGCTCCAGCACGTGAGAGTCAGGTCACCCACCCCTGTTCGGTTCGAACGGCTCGCACGAAATCCTCCGCCCAACGCGGCAGGCTGCTCGCCACCCGTTCGGCGGCTGCGAGGGGGAAGGCGAAGCGCTCAGGGACGATCACGAGGTCGTACGCGTGTCGAATGACGTGACGAAACCCCTTCAGTTCCCGCAGATCGGGGAGGGCCGCCGAGGGCACGAAGGCGGGCCGAATGCCCGGCAGCGCCAGCGCGAGTCGTTGGAGGAGTCGCTCGTGGTAGTCCCCCCGACGTTCGAAGTGATTCTCGCATGCTTCGCAGATCCGTTCGAGCAGTCGCTCCATGACGTTGTAGGCCCGCATCAACTCAAACGCCACGGCCTCGAGGTGACCCGGGTGCGGCTCACCGAACCGCGTCCTGGCCTGCGCGACCGCGGCAGCCGCGATGCGAGCATCGTCCGCCATCTCAGCCGCCAGAACCTCCAAGCCTAGGCGGTCCATAGTTCACCCTCCCGTTCGATCTTCGGCCGGAACCGGCACTCGGAGAGCACGAGTATGTCCACCCTCCGCCCCAGCCGTTCGGCGAGCCAGGCGGTGAGCCCGTAGAGCGTCCACCCGCCCGGGAGGGAGTCGAAGGCCACATCGACATCGGACCAGGCGCGGAACCGCCCAGGGCGTGTCAGGGACCCGAAAATCCATGCCGGAAACGCTTCCAGCGTTTCGAGTTCGACCCGGAGATCAGCCCGCACGCGCTGGCGCAAATCCTCCTGCGCCCGAGCCCGTTCCGCGTCGATCCCGGCCAGGCGCGTCATCAACAAGACTCAATCCCCGTCGTCTCCGGCCTGTCAACGCTCCACGCGCCCCCCGATTCACGTGCCAGCGGACCGGACTTCGACCCGACCCTGCGGTTCGACATCGCAGGCCGAACCACCCCCACCAATGGCTGGCTCCACACGGTCTTCGAGGATGATTTTGAAGACGGCGCCGCGGATTCTGTGCAGTGGCGACTATTTTTCACCAGGTGAAGAATAATTGGCATTGCCCAGAGGAACTCCTGCCGGGGCTCGGTTTGGGTACCCCCTCACCCGGCCCGCTGGGGAGGTCCACCCTTTCCCCCGCTGGCGGCCAGCGGGGGAAAGGGCAGGGTGAGGGGGGACTGC
>JBBQML010000471.1:0-4810 GCA_038328885.1 Verrucomicrobiota bacterium
GGCCTCCAGCACCACCCGGTCGCCATGGACAAGGTTGAAGACGCCCGGCGGAAGGCCCGCCTCGTGGAGGAGCCCCGCGATGCGCTGCATGGTGAGGGGGGTTCGCTCCGATGGCTTGAGCACGAACGTATTCCCCGCCGCCACCGCGTAGGGCAGGAACCAAAACGGCACCATGCCCGGGAAGTTGAAGGGCGCGCCCATGGCAAACACGCCGAGCGGCAGCCGCAGGACCTCGCCGTCGATGCCTTCGGAGGCGCCCACCAGTTTGTCGCCCTGCTGGAGCACCGGCATGCCGCACGCCACCTCGCAGTTCTCGATCAAACGCTTCAGCTCCGCGCGGGCGTCCGGCAACGACTTCCCGTTCTCCTGCGCGATCAGCCGGGCGAGTTCTTCCTCCTCGGCCCGCAACCGCTCCAGGACCCGGTACAGCGGCTCCACCCGCCGCGAGGCCGCAGCCCGGCTCCACGCCGGGAACGCCGCCGCCGCCGCCGTGATCGCCTCGGCAGTGGCCGCGGCGGTCGACAGCGGGACCTGCGCGAGAACCTCCCCCGTGCTCGGGTTTTCCACCGGGAGCATCCCGCTCCGAGCCGCGTCCACCCACCGCCCGCCCACGTAGTTCTTCAGAGGTTCAGCGTCCACGTTCGTTGTGTGCTTGTGTGCTTGTGTGCTCGCTTGATCACGCCCCCGTCCCCTGGACCCGAGCCAGGAAACCCAGGATCTTAGCCGGCCTCCGCCTCCAGCAGACGGGCGAGGTCCTCCAACCCATCCACGACCACCGCCCGCGCGACCGCTTCCGCGTGTTTCAGCTCCGTTTCGCGGCCGTAACCCGTGCGCACCAGAACGCTGGTCCGCACACCGGCGTTCCAGCCGCATTCAAGGTCCGCGAGTTTGTCGCCCACCATCCAGCTCCGGCCCAGGTCCAGGTGGAACTGGTCCCTCGCATCGCGCAGAAACTGCGGGGAGGGCTTCCGTCCCCGGCTCGGCTGCTCCGGCGCCTCGGGCGCAAAATAGATCCGCTCGAACCGGATGCCGTCCGGCTCCAACAACTCCAGCAGGCGACGGTTGACCTGGTGGAGATCCGCCTCGGTGTAATACCCGCGCCCGATCCCGGATTGGTTGGTCACAATGAAGAGCCGATAGCCCAGGCCCTGGATCCGTCGCAACGCAGCACCCGTGCCGGGAAACAGCTCCACCAGGCCCGGATCCCGGAGGTAGTTCCGCTCCTGGTTCAGGGTGCCATCGCGATCCAGGAACACCGCACACCGGGAGTCGACCACCCGGGGGAAGGCAGGAGGCGTCGCGGGGACAGGCACGGGCAGCGAGGCTGAAGCCGCGTGGAGTCCGAAGCAAGCGCCCCGGGTGGACACTGCCGCCCCTGGCCTGCTAAACCACGGGCCATGGATCCGCTGCTGAAACTCCTGCGTGACAACGCGGCGCTGACGCCCGCCAAGCTCGGCCTTCTCCTCGGGATCCCGGAGACCGAAGCCGCCGCCCGGGTGAGCGGCTACGAGCAGGAGCGGGTCATCCTCGGATACCGCACGCTCCTCAATGAGGAGAAACTCGGCCAGGAAATCGTCCGAGCCGTGATCGAAGTCAGGATCACGCCCGAGCGCGGGGGCGGGTTCGACCGCCTCGCGGATCGGATCTCAAAGTATTCGGAGGTGGAGTCCTGCTACCTGATGTCGGGCGGTTACGATCTCCAGGTGGTCGTGGCCGGCCAGAACTTGCGTGAGGTCGCCTCCTTTGTGTCCCAGAAGCTCTCGACGATCCAGGGCGTCATTTCCACCGCCACGCACTTCATGCTCAAGGCCTACAAGGACCACGGCGTGCTGATGGCCGCCCCACCCGCGGACGAGCGACTGCCGGTGACGCCCTGATCCGCTGCCGGTCCAACCAGGGGGACTGACCGGGCCTTGGGTTCCTTGACGGCCCCCGACACGGTTCCCTAGCGTGCGCCCATGCGCTTTCGCTCGTGGGGCGTCCTGACGCTGCTATCGGCACTCTGCCTGGTGCCGCTGCGCGCCCCCGCGCCGCTGATCTACCGACCGGGCGAAGGCTGGACCTACGAACCGGAGGGCGGGGCGCGCTGGCAGCGCGATCGAGCCAAGGACCAGATCGAGGTCGCGCAACAGGCCTTCGACGAAGGCAAGTACCGACTGGCGGCCAAGGCGGCCCGCCGCGTGGTAAAGGTCTGGCCGCTGTCCGACTTCGCGCCCAAGGCCCAATACCTCCTCGGCCGGGCCTATGAGGAACGTGGCCGGGCCGATCGCGGCTTCCGAGCCTACCAGGAGCTGATCGAACGCTACCCCAAGCTCGAGAACTACGACGAGGTCCTCAAGCGCCAGTTCGACATCGCGACCCTCTACCTGAACGGCAAGTGGTTCTACCTCTGGGGCGTCATCCCGGCGGGCCCCGACCGCGACAAGACCGTCGACATGTACGAGAAGCTGATCCGCAATGGCCCCTATAGCGAGGTGGCCCCGCAGGCTCAGATGAACATCGGAAGCGCCCGCGAACGGCAGAAGGAGTGGGGCCTCGCGGTCCGCGCCTACGAACGCGCCGCGGACCGCTACCACGACACACCCCAGATCGCTTCGGAGGCTTTTTATCGAGCCGGCATGGCCCACCTCCGCGAGGCCGAGGGAGCCGAGTACGACCAGAGTGCGGCGGGACGGGCCATCGACGCCTTCACCGACTTCATCGCCCTCTACCCCGACGATGCGCGCATCCCCGAAATCCAAGACCGCATCATCGAACTCTATCGGGTACAGGCCGATGGCAGTTACCGCGTCGCCCGCTACTACGAGAAGCGGCACCGCCTGGACGGTGCCCTGATCTATTACAACGAGGTGGTCGACATCTACACGACTCTTGTCAAGGAACCGAATGCACCGCGCGCGCAGGAGGCCCGGGAACGCATCGCAAGCGTGGGCACCAGACGCAGTGCAAGCCGGCAGTCCGCCGCGGGTCCGATCCCCTCCGGGATCCCACCGGCGGCGGTGAACCCCCCGGCCTCAACCAACGCCCCCACCCCGCCGCCGGCCCAGCCCTGAGGGCTGGCCGCCGTCCGACATGAAGGTCCTCCACGCCCGATTGTTGCTGCCCGCGCTCACCGTGTTGCTGGCCCTGGGGGGAGGTTGCGCCTACCAACTCGGGCCCACCAGCGGCTCCGCCCCCGGCGCCCGCGCGGTGGCCTTCCAACCCTTCGAGAACCGCACCCTCGAACCCCGGGTGACCGAGGTCATCGCCACCGCCCTCCGCGGCCAACTCCAGCAGGAAGGCACCTTCCGCCTGGCACGCCGGGGAGAAGCCGACCTCGTGGTCAGCGGCCTGGTTCATACCCTCAAGCGCGAGGAGCAGAGCTTCGCCACCCAGGATACCCGCACCATGCGCGATTACCGCCTCGTGCTCCAGGCCCGGGTCACCGCGGTCGAACGTGGCACCGGCAAAATCATCCTCGATCAGGAAGTCCAGGGGCACACCATGATGCGGGTGCAGGGCGATCTTCCCAGCGCGGAACGTCAGGCCATGCCACTCCTCGCCGCCAACCTGGCGCGCAACATCGTTTCCATCCTCGTGGATGGCTCGTGGTGACGCGGTGAACCACCCCGCCACCCCACCCCTCCACTCACCCCACGGACCATGGCCGCCACGGCTCGGCGCCCCGCTCTCATCCGGTTGCACCCGGCCGATAACGTCGCCGTCGCCCCCGTCGGTCTGCTTCCCGCCCAGACCGCTGCCTGGCCGGGCGGAGAATGCACCGCGCGGGAACGCATCCCCCCGCTCCACAAGATCGCGATCGCTCCCATCGCGTCAGGCCAGCCGATCCGAAAATACGGTCAGGTCATCGGTTTTGCCCGGGGCGATATCCCCGCCGGAACCCACGTGCATACAGCGAACGTGGTCCTCGGCGAGTTCGCCCGGGAACCTGCCTGCGGCACCGAAGCCCGCCCCCTGCCCCCGCTCCCGCTCCTCGGCGGTGAGCACCGGACCTTCGCCGGCTATCCCCGCCCGGACGGCCGCGCCGGCACCCGTAACTACCTGGCGGTGATCTCGAGACCGCCAGCGGGCAGCCCACCCAAAGCGAGCGCGCCGGACTGGGCGACGAGGAGTTCGCCCCCTGGATGCTCGGACCCGTCTTCTAAACCCGAATGACCGCCGCTCATCCCCCAGCGGCACTGTCGAAACCCGCCCGCCGAATCAGGGTCTCGATCTCCTCCGAACCCGCCCCGATCCGGTCCCGTCGACGGCGGAGATCATCCGCGAGGACCGGGTACCACGGGCGCCGTCCCGGATCGTCGAAGCCACCCAGGTCAAAACGGGCGAGGAGGTCGTCGACCTGCTGGCGGAGCGCCACCGCGGGGGCGCCAGCCCGGGCTGCCGCGCAGCAGGCCGCGGCCGCGGGCGCAAACACGGCGTGCTCACGCATCAGCAGACCACCCGCGACCCCGGGACGGCCCAGACGGCGCGCCGTCTCGCAGTAGAGCACGGCCGTGAAGTAGAGTCGGGCGACCTCGGTGAACGCCGCGAAGTCTCCCAGACGCGCATAAAGCGCCGAGACGAACTGCTCCAGGACCAGCAACTCGGCGGAGGTATCCCGGGCATGCGCGCCCAGAACTTCCGCAAAGCGATCCGGCTGGTTCCAGACCTCATCCCCTAGCGCCCCCGCCAGTCGTTCGATCCCCAGCAGCGTCAGCGTGAACCCGGACGACAGCATGGGATCCACAAAACCAGCGGCGGACGGGAGCAGCGCCCAGTTCGTCCCCGCCGCCGGGGCCGTCTGGAACGTCAATCGCGGAGCGTAAACCCA
>JBBQML010000472.1:0-4783 GCA_038328885.1 Verrucomicrobiota bacterium
TGGCCGAAGCCCTCGCCTGAGCCCAGCCCCGCAGCGGGCTTTCGCGGATGGGTCAGCCGACGCAGAGACTTTCCCGATTGTCGATCGGGGGAGGCGTGGTGGTCGCCCATGCCCACTGCCTCACTGATAACTGATCACCGATGACTGATAGCCGCCCTACCGGGGCAGGAACATGAGGCAGGCGCCGACCACGATGGTGGGGCCGATGGCTCCGAGGAGCAACCCGAGCGGGGACACGCCCTCAGGGAAGTACTTGCCGAGGATCGACTGTCCCGCGGGGTTGGGTGCGTTGGCGATGACCGTGAGCCCACCGCCAGCGACCGCGCCCGCCACGACGGCGTGTCGCATGCTGTCGGTGAAGTTCGGAACCAGGGAGGCCAGGTAGGTGATGGC
The DNA here is from genome assembly GCA_038328885.1 of Verrucomicrobiota bacterium. Taxonomy (GTDB): domain Bacteria; phylum Verrucomicrobiota; class Verrucomicrobiia; order Limisphaerales; family CAIMTB01; genus CAIMTB01. Next base: position 394 of record JBBQML010000472.1, read on the forward strand.
GGCGTTGTCGTTGAACGCGGTCAGGGTCGTGGCCATGAAGAACAAGGGCCAGTCGCCCAGGCCCCCCAGCGTGGGCGCAATCCACCATTGTTGCAGCCCGCCGTGGATCACCAGACCCGCGAGGAAGAACCCGACCAGGATCGGACCCCGCAAATCGAGCTTGTGCTGGAAGTCCTCGGTGGCGGTGTAGAAGGCCAGAAAGAAGAGGAAGCCACCGATCAACAGGATCGGGTGATGCGCGTTCAGCACCGTCCAAGCCATGGCCAGGACATGCACGAAGGTGACCCATGCGGGGACCGGGTGGGCCGCACGTTCGGCCTCGTCCTTCTTGAGCGCCTCGGTTTCCCACGGGTCCGCCAGCCGGGCGAAGTCGCGGCGGAACACCAGGAACGTGAGGAGATTGGCGATGACGATTCCGACGGCGGCGTGCCAGCCGAAATGGTGCACCATGAACGGGGTGTTCCACCCCCACTTGGCGGCCACCATCAAGACCGGAGGAGCGGCGAAGTGGGTCAGGGTGCCGCCGACCGAGATGTTGACGAACAGCAGCCCGAGTGTGGCGTAGGCGAGGCGTGGGGTGGGGCTCAGCCGGTAGAACTGCCGGCCGAGCAGCATTGCCGAAATGGTCATCGCCCCGGGTTCGGTCACGAACGAGCCGAGCAGCGGGCCGATGGTGAGGATGGAGAACCACCAGGCGACCGGGGTGCAGCGGCCCAGCGAGGCGACGGCGCGAAGCATGCGCTCGGCCAGTTCCAGGATCGGCCGGGTGGCGGCCAGCGCCATGATCACGACGACGAACAGCGGTTCGATGAAATGCACTCGGTGCTCGAGGTATTGCACCGCGGCCTCCTGGCCGAAGCGAACCGCGATCAGGACCAGCAAGGGAACCACCCAGAGTCCGAACACCGCCTCCACTTCGCCGAGAAAGTGAAGGAGTCGACCCCGCACGGGCACGGTCTCGCGTGGCGCGGGAACCCCCGCTCGTTCGGCGGCGGCGACGGCCGCCCACCACCGTTCCTTGTGGGCGTGCTCGAGGTGATGCGCGATCCGCCGGAACTTTGTCGCGAGGAACGTGTGACCGATGGCGCAGGCGAACAGGAGGCTGGCGAACAGATTGAAAGGCTCGACCTGGATCCGGTGCCGCAGCACGGCGCCGAGACCGGTCAGATGACTGTCCTGGTAGCTTTCCAGGGGTGGCGGGAAAGCCAAGCCGACCGCCGACGTGGCATCGGCGGCGGCGAGCAGGACCGGGGAGAGGACGCACAACCCAAGAAACAGTCGCAGCATGCGGGCGGGATGGAACAGGAACGCGGGCCACGGGGGAAGCCGCAAAGGGGAAGGTCGCCTCGCCCGGCTCACTCAGGGGAGCACGGGCCTCGTCAATTGACACCGCGCAGGCTGCTGCCATGAGATGGCCACCCCGCAGGGGAACCCTTGGGCCGAACGGAGCGGGCAGGAACCCCGCCGCCTTCGGCGGAGGACGGAAACCGGGGTGGCGGCTGACTCCCTGATGACTGCGAAACTCGCGATCCTGCTGATTGTGCTGGTGCCACTGGCGGCGTCCCTGCCCGTGGCCCTGGCGGGGCGTCGACTGGGCCGCCGCACGGCCTGGGTGGCGATGGGGTTTCCGCTGCTGGCGTTCGGAGCGCTCCTCTGGCTGAGCGGGAGCCACGAGCCCGGGCCTGGGCGGGTGGTGGGCTGGTCGTTCGCGCCGACGTTGGGCCTGGAAATCTCGTTCCTGATCGATGGGTTGTCCCTCGTGTTTGGCCTGATCGTCAGCGGGATGGGTATTCTGGTGATGCTCTATGCCGCCGATTACCTCGACGACGGCTACGCGCATCACGGACGTTTCTATGCGTACCTCCTGGTGTTCATGGCCGCGATGCTGGGAACGGTCCTGGCCGACAATCTTCTGCTGCTCTTCGTCTTCTGGGAGTTGACGGGGATTTCCTCGTTCCTCCTGATCGGCTTTCTGCACGGCGAGGAAGGCTCCCGGCGCGGGGCGCGGATGGCCCTGCTGGTGACGGGCAGCACAGGGTTGGCCGCGTTGGCGGGGATCGTCCTTCTGCGACAGATCAGCGGCACCCTCAGCCTGCGGGAATTGATGACCCGCACGGAGTTGGTGGCTGACCCCCTGGCGGGGGCCGCGATGGTGCTGCTCCTGCTGGGGGCCTTCGGGAAATCAGCCCAGTTTCCCTTCCACTTCTGGCTGCCGAACGCGATGTCGGCCCCCACACCGGTCAGCGCCTACCTGCATTCGGCGACGATGGTGAAACTGGGCGTGTTCCTCACGGCGCGGCTTTTCCCCATTTTCCAGGCCCATCCCTACTGGCCCACGGTGGTGGGCGGCGTCGGCTTCGTCACCCTCCTCCTGGCCGGCGTGCTGGCGTTGTTGTCGACGGAACTGAAGGCGATCCTCGCCTACTCCACGGTGAGCCAATTAGGTCTCCTGATCGGGTACTACGGGCTCGGTCCCGCGGAGGGGGTGGAGAACGACTACCTGCACGTGCTCAACCACGTCCTGTACAAGGGCTGCCTCTTCATGGTGGTGGGGATCATCTATGTCGCGACCCACCGCAAGGACCTCCGGGACCTGGGAGGGTTGTGGCGGCAGATGCCCGCCCTGGGAGTGATCACCGCGGTGGCTTGCGCGGCGATGATGGGCCTGCCGGGAACCACCGGATTCCTGAGCAAGGAACTGATGTTCAAGGAAATCTTCGTCAGTCCGCGCGCACACGGGACCCTCGGCACACTGGCGGTCCTCAGCGTGGTGCTGACCTCGCTGGTGAAGGTTGCCTTCTCGGTGCGGCTCTTTCAGGGGATCTTCCTGGGAGCCGCGCGCCCGGAGGTGGTCGCCGGCTTCCACGCACCGCCCGCCCGCATGCTGTTCCCTCCGGCACTGCTGGCCACGGGAGCCCTGCTGTTCGGGGTGGCGCCCGAACTGATGGCGCCAGCGCTGCACCACTGGAATGTCCCGGGGCTGCACACGGCGAATCCGCCGGAACTCCATCTGTGGGGTGGGTTCACGCGGGAACTCGCGGCGAGCGCGGCGGTGGTGGCGGTCGGTTTCGGGTTGTTCCTGGCGGGTCATCGCTTCGGCTGGCGCGGGGTTCGGGTGCCTCGCGTGCTCGCCTTCGACCGGGCGTTCGACCGGCTCGTCGAGGGGTTGGGGACGGTGTCCAAGAAGTTGACCCGGGCGGTGGGTTCGGATTCGCCCACCGCCTGGCTGCCGATCGTCATCGGGTCCCTGATCGTGCTGCTGACGGCCGGACTGCTGATGCGGTTTTCGGCAGGGACGGTGCTGGGGTTGCTGGGGGAGGGATTGGCGGAGCATCGCTGGGATGCCTTCCGCGGGGTGGCGGCGGTCCTGATCGCGCTGGGGGCCTTGGGCACCGCGGTGCTCCGGACCTGGCCCGCGCAGTTGGTTTCGTTGTCGCTCTGCGGCTACCTGACGACGGTCTACTTCGTCGCGTACCAGGCCCCGGACCTCGCGCTGACTCAGATCCTGGTGGAAACGATCCTGCTCGTCCTGGTGGTCACCCTGCTGGCCCGGTTCCCCAGTTCGGCGCAGGTGGGGGAGGAGTCCAACCGGCGTTGGTCGCCGCGACACTGGGTCGCCGCGGGGTTGTCGGTGTCGTTCGGTGCCGTGATGACCGGGCTGGGGCTGCTGGTGACGGCGCGACCCCACCCCGACCCAATCGGGCCCTGGTACCTGGAGAAGACGTTGCCCCTGGCGGAAGGCGCGAATGCCGTGAACACCATCCTGGTCGATTTCCGGGGCTTCGACACGCTCGGTGAGATCACGGTCCTGGTGGTGGCGATGCTCGGCTGCCTGGGGCTCATGTTCCGTCGGCGGCGAACCCCGGCCGAGCGGCGGGCCGGTCCGCTGGGTCCGGCCGGCATGGGGATCGAGCATCCGACGGCGGAGGAGCGCCCGTGAAGGCCGGCCCCTCGCTCATCTTCGTCCTGGTCGCGAAGGGGCTGTTCTTCGTGCTCAACATTCTCGCCCTGCACCTCCTCCTGCGGGGCCACAATCTTCCCGGTGGCGGGTTCATCGGCGGCCTGGTGACGGCGATTTCGCTGGTCGTGCTCAGCCTGGCCCTGGGCTGGGAGCGGCTCGGTGGGTGGTTGCGATTCGACGTGGCGTGGCTGGCGGTGGGCGGGCTGGGCCTGGCGACCGTGACCGCGCTCGGACCCTGGCTCGTCGGGCGCGCGCTGCTGGAGCATTTCAGGTGGCATTTCCACGTGCCGCTGCTGGGGAAAGTGCATGCCGGCACCCCACTGGCGTTCGACCTGGGCGTGTTCCTGGTCGTGGTGGGCATCGCGAGCAAGATGATCATCACCCTGGGGCGTGCCACCGAGGGCGGCGCCGCCTTCGGGCCGGGAGAAC
>JBBQML010000473.1:0-4781 GCA_038328885.1 Verrucomicrobiota bacterium
TCGGCGTTTCACGGTGGAGGTAGGGTAGAGTGGATTGGTGGTTGGGAGTACTGATTGGAGTCAACGCTCAGGAGGGGGCCGGCGCAATCAGTCTTTGGCCGTCCGAATCCCCGGATAACCCACCCCAAGCGACCCGCCAGCCGTCCAGTTTCAGCTTGTCGGGTCAACCTCGACGGCTCATTGTCCGCGGCTCCGTGCCCGGGAGCCCCGGAAGGTAAACGATCCGGTCCGCCCAGTCCCAGTCGGCGGCCTCGCGCCAAAGACCCACCAGCAGTCGCGCCTGTGTTCCGTAGGCCACTCGCGACATGGTCCGCCGATACAGAATCACCCCGGAATGCCCGACGCCCTCACGCGTCAAAAGGCCGGCGTGGTGGGCCAGGGAGCCGCGGTCGAAACTCACCAGGACCATCTCCTCGTCTCGTAGCGTCATCAGGAGCGCCGAGTCCTTCAGTTGCAGGCAGGCCCCGTCGCACCACCGGGCGATGTGCAGCATCGGAAATTCGCGGTCGATCCTCAGGCAGGCGGCCACCAAATCGTGCGAGACGTTCTCGTCCGCCAACAACCGCGGATTCATGCAACGGCCTCGGCTCCCTGTCCCGATGCCTCCGATCCGCCTTGGGTGGCAACCTGTCCCCGAAGGGGCCATTTCCGCCCATCCAGCTGTGCGACGGGTCAAAAGAGATTGCCGCGCCTCGGGAGCCCACGTAGCGTTTCGCCCGTCTGACGGCGCGGGCACGATGCGGTGTGGTGGGTTGAAATGGTCACACTTCCACAGTTTCTGAAATTGCAAGTGCCTGCGGGAGTTGTTGTTGCGCGCTTAGCTCAGTGGTAGAGCACTTCGTTCACACCGAAGGGGTCGCAGGTTCGAACCCTGCAGCGCGCACCATCCCCGCGGGCTCAAAGCCCGCAGCTACCTTCCTGCAGTCGCTCCGCGACGCCCCGACAATCTGGTGGTGCCCCGGCGTCCCACCGGTTCCAAACCGCCACCGCCCACCAAGGCACCCGCTACTCCGCGGCCCAAGCCTTGGCCACGCGATCGAGCTCCCCTGTGGGGGGGGCATCGGCATGGATCAGGACCCTATAGCGGAGCCGGAGGGAATCTCCCCGACGCAGATGCAGCGCGTCGCCTTCGAGCCAGTACATCGGGGTGGGCGAGAGAAATCCGTAATCCCGCGTGAACCAGCGCGCCTGGCCGCCGTCGTTGGCGGGGTGTGGGAACAGCGTGAGGCCTTCCGTGCCGGTGGGTCGCTTTCCGCGGGCGTCCATCCAGGCACCGAGCCGGCCGAACGTTCCCAACTCCGCCAGTCCTCCCGCCGGGTTCCGCAGCGCCCCCCCCCCGGCTGCCGCCAGGTCCGGCGCCATTCGCGCCGCGAACAGGGAGTGGTTCGACTTGCCGATGGTAACGTCGATCCGCGCCTTCAGGGTGACTTCGACGTCGATGACCCGGCGTTCCGGTGACGGGGCGAAGATCCGGATGCGACGGTGGTCATCGAAGGGTGCCTCGGCCCCCGGCCGCTCCCAGATGCAGTCCTGCTCGAACGCCACCCGCTCGCCCTCGGCCTCGATCAGGCGTACGTCCTTCGACCGGATCTGTCCCCGGTCCAGCCCTTCCTGCCAGTAGTTGCCACCGTTGACCTGGTCGCATCCGAGCCAGAGCGAGGCGTGATGTGGATACGGATCGGCGTTCCTGATGGTCACACTCTGGCCAGAGCGCGGCCCGTTCAGGGGGAAGAAATGCGGGAGCTTCCCGTCGGCGGGAAAACAATACTCGGTGAACAACGAGTCCCCCACGAAGACGCGGACGCGATCGGCTTCGAGCGAAGCCCGGAGTGGTTGCGGATCCGTCCCCACCTCCCAGCGCGCTTTCGTGCCGTCCACATAGGCGCGGTAGGCGCGCTCCAACGCTGCCGGCGTGGGCGTGCCTCGGTGGACCCAGAGTCGGTAGCGACAACGGATGGGAACGTCGGGTGCGAAGGTCTGGGCTTCGACGCCCGGCCAACCCAGGCAGAGGACGCCGTAGTGTCGTGTAAGCCACGTCGGCGGGTACGACGGATGGTCGGGTGCCACGAAAAGAGCCGCACCCGAGGTCGTGTTACGGCCCTCGAAACGGCGGGACAGGTCCGCCCACGGGAGCTTCGTCATGTAGAGGTCGTTGGTGCCGTTCCCGAGGGGGGTGGTGATGACCGTGTCGGACCCGGGGGCGTACCGGATCGTCATCCCGCCGTAGCTCTTGCCTTCCGCGCCGGCCAGGGTCACCGGTCGCCCCATCGGGATCCACGTGCAATCGAGGTCGATGGCCTGCTGGTCGTCCTGCTCGGGGTGCACCGTCAGCCAGATGCGCTCGGTCATGACTTTGCTCGTCGCGACATACCACCCGTTCTCCACGCCAAGCACCGCTCCGCCGGCTCCCTCCTCGCGGGCGAGCCAACGCTCGAAGCGGTTGGTGATCCCCTGGAGCATCCATAGGTCCGCCTGCCTGCCATCCACCCCGACGTGCGGCCACGACCAGAACACGCCACGGTGGTGGTAGTGGTCCACGGGGAAATCGTCGGTGAGTTCTTCCCCGTCGAGACCGTACAGCGGATGGAGATACGAACTGCGTGCACGGTGGGCGGGCACCCCGGCCTTCGAGATGATGCCGTGGCGGTAGACGAAGACCGGGCGACTGCCGTGGTCCAGGGCCAGCGAGTTCTCGTCGACTTCTCGAAAACGGAACTGCAGCTCTGAGTTCAGGCTCGGAGAGCGGGGCAGGCCGGGGCCTGGTGCCGGGGAGGGCGGCGACTCCAGCGCCGGGGCAGCCGCGACCGGGCCGGGAGGGGGCTCCGACGCGCCCACGTCCAGGGGTTCGAGGCGGAACCTTCGGTCCCCTGACGCGCCTGGTGGCGCCGGGGGCACGGCGGCCACAAAACCAAGGCGCCCGGATGCAGCGGTCCCGTCGGCGCCGGGCACGGGAAAGCCTCCCCGGAGCGGCACCGTCAGGTCACCGACCTCGCGGAGTTGGAACGACATCCCCCGTTGGGGCACCAGGGTCGACGGCAACTCCACCCGCACCGACATCGCCTCGGACGTCGCGGGCAACACCAGGGTTGGCAGGGGCCTCTCGGGCTCCGCCGCCAGGGTGCCGGCGGCTCCGAGCAGCAGAGCGAGCAGAATCAGGGAGCGCTTCATAGATCCTCCACCCGCAGGGCGGCGATTTTCGATTCGTCCACTTCGGCGCCCAACCCCGGCCCGGTCGGGGCGGCGAGCGTGCCGTCGGCGACCTCGAACGGGCGCCGGAGCACGGTCCCGCTGAGGAACTGTGGTCCGTTGAGAGCCGCCGGGTACTTGAGGTCGTAGGCACCGTACAGGGCCAGCGAGGCCGCGAGCGAGAGGTCGGGGTCGGTCAGGCCGCTGCCCAGGAACATCAGGCCCGCATCCAGCACTTTCTCGATCTGACGCCGGGCTTCGGTGATCCCGCCGCAGCGCGCGGGTTTCATGGCGACCCCATCGAGCAGCTTGAGTTGGATGAACTCCTCCAACTCGACGGTCGACACGATGCCTTCGTCCATGATCACCGGCAGGGCGCCCAGCTTCTTGAGGCGCGCGTAGCCGTTGAGTCGATTCGCGGGCAGGGGTTGTTCGATCACCGGCACGCCGAGATCCGCCAGCTTCGGCAGCACGTCCAACGCGGTGGCCTCGTCGTATCCGCCGTTGGCGTCGGCCCACAGAAAGCCGTCGGGCACGAGGCGCTTGACCAACCGACAGAGCTCGAGGTCCGCCTTCGGGTCCGGCGCCACCTTCACGTTGAAGTGGCGGTAGCCCCGGGCGCGTCCCTGCGCGACGAGGTCCTCGACCTCGTTGAGAGTTCTGGGATTGAGCGTCCAGCTCAGCACGACCTGTTGCCTGGCCTTGCCCTGCCTCGCCCAGCGCGCTTCGGCTGCCTGCCCCAGCAGGCGCCCGGTCAGGTCGAACAAGGCCAGGTCGATCCCCGCCTTGCAGATCGGTTGCCCGGTGGAGAACGATGGTGCAATCGCCGCGTCCATCGCCCGCTGCACGGCGTCGAGATCGAACGGGTCGAGGCCAATCAGCACCGGGGCGAGGTACCGCTGGATCGTGGACACGACCGACTCCAGCGTCTCGTAGCTCCAGCGTGGGATCGGGACGCTCTGCCCCCAGCCGACCGAACCGTCGCTGGCGGTGATCTTGACCAGGACCGCCGGACGCCCCGCGGGCTTGCCGTCCGGCCGCTCGAAGAATTTGAACCGCCCGACGACCGGGTATTGCAGGGCGAAGGTCTCGATGCGGGCGACAGTCACCGCTTTCATGGAGGACCGGGTGGAGGAGGCCGGCACGGTGGACGCCGCGGGGGAAGCGCTGGAGCCGGGGCCGGCGGCCCAGACCCCCAAGCCCGCGGTCAGGGCCAGAAATTCGCGCCGAGTGGTGGGGTGCATGGCAGGGTCAGTCCGAACCAGACCTTCGGCCGCCGCCCCGGGAAGCGGGGTGGTCCGCCTGCGGCCGAGTCTCGGGTGATGGGCCGGAGACTGCCACCCGAGGAAGACCCTTGCCCAGCCCGAACCCCTGTGTCGGTCCGGACCGCGGGTTTGCAAACCCGCAGCGCGTTCCGCCGCGACACGCGTCGTAATCGACTCCCACGCCCCACCCGAGCACAACGCGCTGCGCCTCGGGAGAGGCGCGGTCCGGACCGCGGGTTTCCAAACCCGCAGCGCGTCCCGCCGGTCCACGCGTCGTAAACGCGTCCCACGCCCCACCCGAGCACCACGCGCGGCGCCTGGGGCGCGGGG
>JBBQML010000474.1:0-4780 GCA_038328885.1 Verrucomicrobiota bacterium
TTTGCGGTAGCGTTCGATTTCCTGGATCATCGCCACCGGGTCGTGGGCGACTTTCAGATCGACGTCGGTTTCCTCCATCGGCTTGAGCAGGCCGCGCTGCACGCCGGTGCGCGAGACGTCGGGGCCGTGCCCCCCGCCCGAGGAGGCGATCTTGTCGATCTCGTCGATGTAGATGATGCCGTGCTCCGCGAGGCGGATGTCGCCGTCGGCCTCGCGCACGAGGTCGCGCACCAGGTCCTCGACGTCCCCACCCACGTAGCCCGTCTCGGAGAACTTCGTGGCATCCGCCTTCACGAAAGGAACCCCGATCAGTTCGGCGATGCTCCGGATAAGGTACGTCTTGCCCACGCCGGTGGGCCCCAGGATGACCACGTTCTGCTTCGTATAGTTTGTCTGGCCACGGCCGGTGAGGACGTCGCGCACCGCGTTGTAATGGTCGCAAAGGGCGACACTCAGGACCTTCTTCGCCTCGTCCTGCTGGATCACGAAGCGATCGAGATGGGCCTTCACCTCGCGTGGCTTGTGACGGAAGCGGTCCAGGTCGGACGCCTTGGGTTCGGCCGGCGCTGGGGCGGCACTCGTCGGGGGGGTGGATGCCGTGCCGGGAGGCGGCGCAAAGCCGAAGGCCGTCGACCCGGGCAGGTGCTGCCGCATGAACTCCTCCAGTCGTCGCTGGAACTCCTCCGGGGTCGTCGGTCCTGCACCTCTCAAAACGTTCATGGCGCGGACAATCTACGCTGTCTGGCCGGTTGCGCCATCCCGCGGGGTTGACGTCTCCTGGAGGCGTGGATTCCGCGGACTCGCACGGAGGGTTCGGTTGTAATGGAACCGCCTCTGCGTGCTCGGATGCGGTCCGCTGCCCTGGGGGCCTGCACGGGCGGGCCCGACCCGGCGGGTCCTCGAGCAGGTCGGTCGGTCAGGATGATAACTGCTGGTGAAACGGGCAGTTGCGGTGCGGTCGGTGATCTGTTAGTTCAATGCGCGCCGGGATGCGGGTGTGGTTCAATGGTAGAACGTGGGCTTCCCAAGCCTGAGACGAGGGTTCGATTCCCTTCACCCGCTCCACTTCAAAATTCCCTTCAAAACTGATAAAACCCTCGTTTTTATTGTACGAAATGAAGGTCGCTGTTTCCCTCACCCAATTTCCAAGAATGCTTCTCAATTGCCCTCAATGCCCGGAAAAAGGCAACTGAAGGGCAACTGGAGACCCGATCACAGGTCCGGTTGAGCCCGCGCTCACTGCCGGTGCCATCCCGGGGGCTGGGTGTCGTCCCGGTCCAGCCAGAAATCCTCTCGCAGGGTGGGTGAATCGCTCAGGACCCCATCGGTCGCCCTGGCGTAGAGGCTCGAGTTCACGGTGATCAGGACGGCGACGGAGTAGGCCGTCCACGTTCCGGCGGCGGCGGTGCCGAGAGGCTGGATCTGGTATTCGATGGCGGCCCCCACGGTGGAGGTCGTCAGGGTGACGATCACCGGGAACATTAGCCCCCCACCCCCCACCGGCGAGGCGGCCGGCATGATGCAGGCGGCCGGCGTCACTGGATCAACCCGAAGGCGCAGCTTCACGTCGGCTCCACCCCCACCGGGCGTCAACTCGATCTCCCGCTTCCTGGCCGTGGCGTCCATCACCACGGCCCGGAGACGCCAGTCGCCCTCCGTCATCCCCACGCTGGATGGGATGAAGTTCAGCGTCCGGGTCAGGCTGGGAGTCGCCGAGGTCGTCACGGAGAGCAGCGTGATGGCTTCGGTTCCGAGGTGGGCGACGATGGCCAGGTTTGTCAGGTCGTTGGTGGGGTCGGTCGCCTGAACGGTCACGGCGAACGTATCGGTCAGGGCGAACTCTTGGGTGAAGTCGGTCACCTCGATGCCACTGCGCTTCACGCTCAGCCACTCCGCCGTCGGGGCGAAGGGATCGGTGAACGTGTACGCGATGTCGGGGCAGATGGCGGAGTCGGCCAGGTCGCCCTCGCCCCAGGCGTTGAACGACTGGAGCCGGAAGACCGCTTCCGCCCCGGCGACGGAGTAGGCGGCGAACTGAGAATGCCCGTACATCGCCAGATCGGAGCCGAGGACGATGAACGCCCGATCCCCGGTGGTGAGGGCGAGTTGCTGGGTCCCGAACCGGGCGCGGCGAACCTTGAACCGATAGAACGTCTCCCCGCCGACGATTCTCATGGATTTGACGGTCATCATCTCGAACTCGGAGGGGTTGGCACCACGGAACACCCACAGCAGGAGGTTCGAGTCGTTGACGGCGTCGGCGCCCTGGGTGGCGCTGATCTTCGCCAGGTCGGCGGTCACGGTGGCGAGGTCGAGGGTGACGTGGAGGGTCTCGCTCTCGTCGTCAGGGGGCGCCGTGCCGGCGGCGGGGGCGGTGGCGGAGTAGTCCTGCTGAAGGATGCCGGCCACGGCCCACCCGGTCTGGGTGCCCAGTTCGTACATCACGCTGCCGTCGTCTTTGATGAGGTGGACGTTCAGCCCCAGGGACAGCGCGGACGTGCGGGCGGCGAGGACGGCGATTTTGGTCGTATCGGAGCTGAGCACGGGCGGCACCTGGACGAACTGGTACAGGTCGACCCGCTCTGGGGCGACGGAGGTCGGAGGTTCCTGGATGGTGGTGGGAGTTTGGAACGGGGAATGGCCGATGGCGCGCTCGCTGAGGAACGCGATCTTGACCCGGCCGGCGCTGGACGACTCCAGGGTCTTGCGAATGCAGCGGCAGACGATCGACAGCCCCAGGTCCTCGTGCGTGAACAGGAACAGGTCACCCGGCAGGATGGAGGTCACCTTCTCGGCGCGGACGTTTAGCTCGCCTTCCATGCCCTGTTCGGCGGCGACTTTCGCCAGTTCGGCGGCCTGTCCGGCGGCTTGGGCGGCCCGGGTGATGAACGGGCAGTCGACCGACTTCTGCCGGGGTTCTCCCACGACCTCCCGGTTGTACCCGGAGACGGCCTTGGCGACGGCGTCCTTCCAGGCCCGGGTGCGGTCGCGGTACTTCACGACAACTTCGTTCTCGGTCGCGGACCAGCCGTCGGTGGTGAACTCGGGCTCCTCGACCAGGTCGTGGAAGTCGATCGTTGTGGCGTCGGTGAACGCCGGAGGCGCCTCGTTGTGCAGGAAGCGCCCGGCCTCGACCTCGCCGTTGGCGTTCCAGCGGAGCCAGCCGTCGTAGTACCCGATCAGTCCGGACGCGGCGGACCGGAAGCTGGCCGCCGTGGCGAGGACCGTGGAGAGGTGAGTCCTGGCAGACTCGGCGCAGAGCGCGTCGGCGGTCGCCTGCCAGGACGTGGAATTGAGCAGCGTTGCGGGCTGCCCCAGACCAAAAACGGGATCGGTGACGAGTTCGGCCAAGGCGGCGATGGGGTTCGCCTGGGCGTCGGCATCGAGCACGGCGGGGTCACCAAGGACGATCGACTGCTGGGGTGCTCGGCGCACCACCACCTCGATATTCGGAGCGCTGGTGCGCTCCCGGCCGAAGAGGAAGTCCTTGAGGACACACCAGGCCTGCCGCCGGTACGGCGGGTGCCCGGCCAGCTCCGGGGTCAGCGTGGTATTCACCACTTGGTCGGTGGTCCCCCAGTAGAAGATGACGGTTCCGAAGCCGACCACGGTGATTGACTGCGGGTTCGTGACGCCCACGGCGGTCCGGGCCAGCGGCCCCTCCCAGACGGTCTTGCCGTCGGAGATGATCGAGACCAGCTCGTCGACCGGGCCGGCGCACACGAGTCCTGCAATGGACCCGTAATAGTCCTTTGCACCACCGCTCTTGCCGCCCTTCTTTGCCATCGCTGCGTTCCTACTTCTTTCCAGGGCGCTTCATCGGAGCGTCCTTCACTAGTTGGTTGAACGGGTAGCAAAGCCACTGGAGGGCGAACTTTGCTTCGCCGCAGAATAGCGGAATCACCACGGCCTGCTGGTTCGAGGCGAAATCGGCCTCGGTCAGGTTGGCCGCGTCAGCCTCTCGCTCGGAAACGTCGCTGCCGCCTTTGCTCATAGTTCAAGGGGTCGCCACAGGGACGAAATGCGCTTGCCCCAGGTGGGGTCGGCCAGGGCGCTCTGGCAGGTGCCCAGGTGCTCCATGGCGTGAAGGAAGACGCCCGGCCAGATGCAGACCCCCAGGTGGTGCGTGATGCGGCCAAGGCGAAAGCCCAGCAGGTCACCAGGCTTCACGGCCTCTTCGGCAGGCACGACGAACCGTTGGAATTGCGGGAGTTGGTCAATGAAAGCCTCGGCGATGCTGCTGGAGTTGAACCAGGCGTGGGACATCGCCACGTCGGGCGCCTCCAGAACCAGGCCGGTGGCCCGGTACAGTTCGGCCACGAGCTTCTGGCAGGACACGCCACCCTTGGGACCTGGCGTGGAGGAGTTCGGGAAAAAGGGTGTCCCCTGCCAGCGCACGGCTTCGGCCGCCAGGGCGAGGAGGCGCTCAGGATGGTCGGAGCGGAACCAAGGCTTCACTTCTTACCTCCACCGCCGATGTCGGCGCTCAACTTCACGAGCGACGGGTTGGAAGACGGGACGAAGGGGTGCCCGCCGAAGTTCAGCGGGTTGCCGAACTTCCCGCCCGGGTTGTTCGTGGCGTGGTAGGCAGTGCAGGTCTCGAAGCGGCCGTCGCAACCCGGGTAGAACACGACGGGGTCGCCCACGAGGGGGAACACCTCCGGGTCCCGGGAGATCGTCACGGTGAGGGCGCTGCCAGCGACCGTCGTCGCGCGCAGGATCGGCCGCCGGCACAAGGTCGTTCCGGTCCCGAACTCGATCCAGCCGCCCGCGAACCACT
>JBBQML010000475.1:0-4768 GCA_038328885.1 Verrucomicrobiota bacterium
CGCTTCCTACGACTACTTCCGGAGGCGGAAGTACTGCGTGCCCGAGGAGGCTGGGACGCTGACCTGATAGGAGCCATCCACCACCACCGGCGTGACGTTGACGGCTTGCCAGTCGGCTACCGCCCCGAGGGCGGCAGCGGCCTGCAGGGTGAACCCGGTGGCCGATTGCGGCCAGGAGATGAGCACGGATCCCTCCGTCCCGCGTGCGACTGCCAAGGTGACCCTGGTTCCAAGGGGCTGCAGTTCGCGATTGCTGAAGCCGTAAGTATGGAAGGTGCCGGAGGGTCCCGCCTGAGTGTGCTCGATGGTCACCGAACCGGAGGAGTCGGCGGTGTATTCGTAGAGAATCCGAATGCCGTTGTTGTCCAGATACGAATCCTGATCCACCAGGAGCTCCTGGCCGTTGGCCGCGGAGAACCGGATGACACGCCCCGCATCCTCCCAGCCACTCGAATAGAGGGTGAGCAGGTACTCCGTGCCGGGGGTGAGCCCCTGGAGGGTGAGGGTGCCGGGAGCGCCCCCATAAATGAAGTCATTGGCCAAGGTCCGGCCACCGGTTCCATCGGCCATGTTGTTCGCGTCGTTGTTGAAGACGCTCGCGAGACCGGTGACCGCGAAGAGGCCGGCAACCGTGGGATTTGCTCCGGCAACGCCCGTGAACTTCACCCCGTTGATCGTGGTGTCAGTGGCGCTACCGAAGTTATAGGCATGGGTATAGACGAAGGTCGGATCAACCCCGGCGGAGGCATCGTCGGTCCAACTCGTGTAGCTGAAGCGCAGGAGTGAGAGCGTCGCCACTGTGCTCGTGGCCGAGCCGGAGCTGTTGGCTACTACAACACTGTAACTCCCGAAATCGCCGCTCTGCACATTGGCCTTCGTGTAAGTGTCGCTGGTGGCTCCGTCGATCCGCGTACCGCCAAACCACCATTGGTAACTCAACGGAACGGAACCCAAGGCGGTAACCGTGAAGGTGGCGGAAGACCCCGGCGCGGCGGAGGTGGCTCTCGGCTGGGCGGTGATTTCGGGCGGGACACCGGTCCCCACCTTGTTCAGCAGCCGGTTGCAGAAAGCATACGAGTGGAAGGTGTTGGCGGCAATGACGGGCGTGTTGCTTACGATCACCGAACCGGCGGCATCCGCGGTGTACTGATAGGAGATGCGGATGCCGTTGTCGGCATCGAAGAAATCCTGGTCCACGATGAGGTTCTGGCCGCCGTCCGCGGAGAATCGAACCACCCGATTACCTGGCGATTCGAACGCCACGGCGAAAAGGGTGAGGAGATACTCCTTGCCGGGGGTCAGTCCAAGGAGAGTCAGCGTGCCCGGATTACCGCCGTAGATGAAATCATTCGCCAGGATGCGGCTGCCTTCGCCCTCCGGGAGGTTGTTGGCATCGTTGTTGAAGACGTTCACTGTGCCAGCCAGCGTGAAGGAGCCCGCGACGGTTGGATTCCCGCCCGCGACCCCCTTGAACTCCAGGCCGTTGATCGTGGCGTTCGCCGGGGCTCCGAAGCTGAAGGCGTGAGTGTAGAAATAATTGGTGTCCACACCCGAGGTGGCGTCGTCGCTCCAGGCCGCAAAGCTCCAGCGGCTCAAGGATACCTGGGCGACCAGGCTCGTCACCGATCCAAGGCTGTTCGCCACGACGACATCATACCCGCCGAGGTCGCTGGCCGTGACGTTCGACAGGGTCAGGACACTGCTGCCCGAACCGGGAAGGTTGTTTCCGTTCAGGCGCCATTGATAGCTGAGCGGTTGGGAACCCGTGACGCCTACCACGAGACTGGTCGAACCGCCCAGGTCGGCGACGGTGTCTTTGGGGTGCGTGTCGATGGAAGGGGCCGCCGCGGGATTGGCGTCGGGCACCAGGGCAGCGATGGCCTGCTGGGTAAGTGCCGTGTTGTACACCCGAACCTCATCGATGAAGCCTTTGTAGTGGAGATCGCCCGTGTTGACCCACTGCGATTTGCCGAAGTAGTTCTGGGGCCCGCTGTCGAGCGAGGCCAGGGAGGTGGTGCCGTTCAAGTCACTGCTGCCAGCGAGGGTGCCGTCGATGTACAGGGACAGCGTGCCATTCGCTCCCGTGTCGGTCGGCGTGCTGTCGATCACCGCCGCGGCCACGTGCTCCCGGTCGTCGTTGAGGGTCGGGGTGTAAGTGACGGCCGCTTCCGCTTCCTCGCCGGCCTTGAAGCCCAACCGGGCGGTGCCGCCGCTGTCGGTGATAGGCGTGAAGTAAAGATAGCTGAGGGTACCGCTGCCGAAGTCGAAGACCCGGGCTGATTTCCCGACGGTCGAGGAGGTTCGGAACCAGGCCACGACGGTAGCGCTGCCGGACGGCGGCATGGCGTAGTCGCTCAACCAGGCGAATCCACCCTCGCTGCCGTCGAGGTAGAGCTGGCCGACCGTGTTGGTAGCGTTCCCTCGGAGTCTTGCTGTTATCCCGCCGATGGAGTCGTTCGCCGTTCCGTCCGTAAAGTTGAACTTGTGGATGAGCGGTCCGGGGACATTAAGGACCGTCAGCGTTGCGGCGGGGGTCGTGGTGGTGCCCAGGTCGTTGATGACTTCCACCGTGAACCGGCTGCCGTTGTCCGCGACCGTCAGATCGGAGACCGTCAGCCTGCTGCTAGTCTCGCCCGGCAGGAGTTGGCTGCCCCGGTACCACTGGTACGTGATCGGTTTGGGGCCGGCAGCCACCACATCGAACTTGGCCCTGCCGCCGAGGACCACCGTGGCGGCGACCGGCGGAGTCACGATGGTGGGAGGGCCCGTCTCGACCTGGAAGATGTTCTCGAGCTTGAAGTTGTCCATGGTCCCACGGGCCGAGCCGTAGGAACCGAAGGTCACGTAGGCAATCGAAGGATTGACATCCGGGGTTGTGCTGAAGGGAACCGGTCCTCGCTGCGAAACCCCGTCCACGAAGAACTCGAAGCTCCAGTTGGCCACCGTGGTGTCCAGAACCACCGAAATGTTATGGGCGCCGGTGAAGTTGCCAGCCTGTCCGCCGCCGTCGGTCCCATAGCCGGTGAACGAATGGCAGGGAGCTCCGGGATCGAACCCCCGGGTTAGGAGCCAGCCGGTGAGCCGCTGGGCCGGGTAATCGCTCGACGGCGTGGGAGTTTCCGCGAATCCGATCGCGAACCAGTCGCCTCCGGTGTGCGTCGGGTTCATGTCCATCGATACCCGGTACTTGTTGCCGTCCACGGGGCTAAAGGGCAGGGCGGCCCATCTCGGAGCGGCCGTCACCGTCAGGCCGGTGCCGTCCATGGTGAAACCGTCGTCCGGTGCGGTCCAGGCATCCGCCCCCGTGCCCCCATGATCGGACGGGGTCGATCCGTTCAGGGCACTTTCACCACTCAAGGTGAAGGGATCGAAGTAGAGGACGCTGGTCTGCGCTTGGAGGTGGGGGATCGAGGTCAGGGCGAGGCCCGTGAGGGCCAGGAGGAACTTGGTCGTCTTCATGATGTTTACGGCATCGGTAGGATGATCTTGGCGTCGGCCCGTGATCACGGATACCAATCGAATGAAAGGAGCTGATTCGTTCGGCATCTCCGACGACAAATCAAGCGCGATTCTCGACGCGTTTGGGCTGCGTTCCTGACCCCAGTGCGGGGCGGATCACGGCTGTAGGACGAACGGCGCGGAGCGCCCGTGGCGACATGAGCGGCCAATTCCGGCAATGATGGTGGCAGCCGTCCTTGGTACGGCGTGCGGGACCAGCGGAAGGCGGGTTCTGTTTCCAGAAGACCGGCCGCGCGCTCAGGCGCTCCATGGACGACCGTTGCCTCGCTCAACCGTCTCGCTTCGACTCTGCGAATCCTGTTCCAGAAACGGACAAGGTCCGGTCCCAGGAAATGAAGGCCCCGCGGGGAGAGCGAGGGCAACAGGGTCGATTCCAGTGGATCGAGGGCGGGGTCCGTCCGGGGTGTTGATGCGTAATGGGTCGTGTCCCGACTGTTGATTACCGGGACTGACCCCATCCCCATCCCACGGACAGAGACCGCAACCAGGTTGGACGAGACCCAAGACTACTGCGCCGGTTGGATCTCCGCCACGAACCCGCCGCCAGAAGCGACGCCCACGCGAAGGATCTCAGTCGACGACACCCCCCTGGTGTCGATGGACAACTGATTCGGGTCCGCGATGGTTTCCGCCCCATCCTTCCAGACCGTGGCCGAGAAGTGCCCTGGCGGAAGGAACGAAAGCGGCACCGCGAGTTCGGCTACCGCCTTCGCCGACATCCCGCCCAGGTACCAAGTCCGGCCCTTTCGACGCGCGGTCACCAAGAGTTCTCCGGCTCGGCCGATCACTACCCGGGTCTCGTCCCACCAAGTTGGGACACGCTTCAGGAAGTCGAACCCGGCCTGTCCTTCGTAGGCTGTGGGGTAGTCGGCTACCATCGGCGTGGGATTATCGAAACAGACGTACATCGCCAACATGTGCCCCCGTGTTCCCAACACGTTGGGCGCCACATTCCGTGGCTTGAACTCAGAACGTGCCACGGCCCGGAATCCTCCGAGGTGGTAGTCCATCGGCCCGGCGATCAACCTGGTGAAGGCCATCATCAGGTCGTGCTCCGGCGTGCAACGGTCGCTCCACTTGAGGTATTCCAGATTCAGCGCCCCCTCGTGATTCATCAGGTTGGGGTACGTGCGTTGCCAACCGGTCGGCTTCCAGATGCCGTGCAGGTGAATCAGGATGTGGTGCCGGGCGGCGGCCTCCAGAACCGACTCCGCGAACTCGACGGACTCCTGATCGTCGTGGTCGAAGA
>JBBQML010000476.1:0-4748 GCA_038328885.1 Verrucomicrobiota bacterium
CCTGGCCCTCGGGGTCGCCCTCTGCAGCAGCGTCGCGGCGGTCTGGCGATTCGTCACTTGAGCTGGTCGCGAACCGCCGCCGCAACCGCCCGGAACGCCTGCCCGGGAGCGCTGTCCGGCGCCCCGGCAACCACCGGAATCCCGGAATCCCCCCCCTCGCGAATAGCCACGAAAATCGGCACTTCCCCCAGGAACGGCGCCCCCAGGCGTTTCGCCTCGGTCGCCCCTCCCCCGGGCCCGAAAATCTCCACCCGCGACCCGTCCGGGGCCGTGAAATAGCTCATGTTCTCCACCATGCCGAGGATCGGCACGTTGAGTTTCTGGAACATCGCCACCCCCTTGCGCACGACCCCCAGCGAGGCCTCCTGCGGGGTGGTCACGATCACCCCGCCATCCAGCGGCACGGTCTGACAAAGCGTCAGTTGCGCGTCCCCGGTACCAGGGGGCAGGTCCACCAGCAGCAGGTCCAGATCTCCCCAGTCCGTCTGCAGCAGAAACTGCTGGATCGTCTTCACGATCATCGGACCACGCCAGATCACCGGCTGGTCGTCACCGATGAGGAACCCAAGACTCATCAGCTTCACCCCGTGACGCTCGATCGGGAGCAGCTTCTCCTGCCCGCTCACCTCGGGACGCTCGCGACACCCCATCATGAGCGGAATGCTCGGACCGTAGATGTCGCAGTCGAGCAACCCGGTGCGAAGCCCCAACTGCTGGAGCGCACACGCGAGATTCACGGACACGGTCGACTTGCCCACCCCACCCTTGCCGCTCGCCACCGCCACAATCCAGCGCACCCCGGGGACCCGGTTCTGGTTGGACCACGGACTCGCACCTCCAGCCGGCGCCGCACCGGGTGCCGCCGAGGCCCCGGCCGGCGCCCCGCCCGCCGGCAAGCGCACCTCGACAAAAACCCGCTCGACTCCGGACAGGGATCGTAGCGCTTCTTCGGCCTGGGCCTTGATCTGACCTGCCGATTCGGGGCTGGCACTGGTGAGTTGCAACGCGACCGTGACCGCCCCATTCGCAAATGCCGCGTCCTTCACCAGCCCGAAGGAGACGATATCCCTGCTGAAACCGGGATACTTCACCGTGCGCAGCGCCGAGAGAATCTGTTCCTGCGAAATCATGTCCGGTCAGCCTACGACCCGCGTGCCAGCGGGGGAAGCGCGCTCAGTGGGCCGGTTTGCCAGAAACCGCCGCCGCATGCGCGGCGAAGGAAATCCCGCGCCCGGTGGGGTGGATCACCGAATCGATGATGCCGCGCTGAAACTCGTCCCACATCGGCGACATCGAACGTAGTTTGTCCACGATCCCGGAGAAGGTCTCGATGACGTAGTCCACCTCGGCCTCGGTGTTGTCCTTGCCCAGGGTGAGGATCAGGTTGCCCTGGGCGAGGGCGTGGTCGAGACCGATGGCGGCCAGAACATGGGAGATCTTGAGCGACTTGCTGACACAACTGGACCCGCTGGCCACGGCCACCCCGTTGATGTCGAGGAGCAGCAACTGCCCCTCACCCTCGATGAACTCGGTGCTGAGGTTCAGGTTGTTGGCGATCCGCCCCGGCCCCGGCTCCGGGCCGTTCAGTTGGATGAACGGAATCCGACTCTTCAACCCGCTCCAAAGCCGACCCTGCAGCCGCCCCACGTGCGCGATGCGGGAGTCCAATTCGCGAAGCGCAACCTCCGCCGCCACGCCGGCACCCACGATCGCCGGCACGTTCTCGGTGCCCGCCCGGCGCCCCCCTTCCTGCACCCCTCCGTGCAGGATGCTGACCAGACGCGCCCGGCGACTGCGGTAAAGCACCCCCACCCCCTTGGGCCCATAGAAGCGGTGCGGCGAGAGCGCCATCAGCGACGCCCCCAGCGCCTGAACATCCGCCGGCATCCAACCCGCGCTCGAGTTGGCGTCGACGAACAGCGGAATCCCCTTCTCCGCGGCGATCTTCCCCACCTCGGCGACCGGTTGCACGGTGCCGATGTCGTGGTTCGCCAGTTGCACGCAGATGAGAGTGGTCTGCGGCGTGATGGCCTCGCGCAACCGGTCCACCAGCACCCGCCCTTCCGCATCGACGGGCACCTTGGTGCTGGTGAAGCCCTCCTTCTCCAGGAACTCCACCGAGTTCATCACCGCAGGATGCTCCACTTCACTCCAGACGACGTGCGTTCCCCTCCGCCGATTGGCGTACGCCACGCCCTTGACCGCCAGGTTCACCGACTCCGTCCCGCACGAGGTGAAGAAGATGTCCTCGGCCGACTCCGCGTTGATCAGGCCGCCGATCTGGGTGCGGGCCTTGGCGATCGCCTCCCTCACCCGCAGCCCGTGCTGATGAAGCGACGAGGCATTCCCGTAGGCTTCCAGGAAATAAGGCCTCATGGCCTCGAAAGCCTCGGGCAGGAGCGGCGTCGCGGACAGGTGATCGAGATAGACCGGGGTCATTTCGGTGAAGGGCGGTGAGGGGGCTTCAGACCGGAACCGCACTCGTCTGCGCCAACTCCGGATGGCGCTTCACGTAATCCTCCAGCGCCGCCTTGAGGGCTTCCTCCGCCAGCACCGAGCAGTGAATCTTGACGGGCGGCAACCCTCCGAGGGCGTTCACCACCTCCTGGTTCGAGAAACTCATCGCTTCCTCCAGCGTGCGGCCCTTGATCAGTTCCGTGGCCATGCTCGAGCTCGCGATCGCCGACCCGCACCCGAAGGTCTTGAACCGCGCGTCGGTGATGCGGCCGTTCTCGATCTTGAGGCTCATCTTCATGATGTCACCACAGGCCGCCGCACCCACCTCGCCCACCCCGTCGGCATCCGGCAGATCGCCGAGATTTCGGGGGTTCATGAAGTGGTCCATCACTGTCTTGTTGTAGAGGGTATACGTGTCGCTCATGGTTAGGGATTTGTGGTTGGGGTTTCGGGTGGCCGACTGTAAAAAGCAATGGGCTGGGGAGCATCCGCGCCGCCCGCCCGGGGGGAAGCCCCGTTCGGTCGTGCACTGCGGCTCGTGTGGGCGCCTCCCCGCCGGCGCCCAAGCTCGGCCAGGGTCGTCTGCGCGAAAACTTCCTTGAGACGATCCTGCGCCTCCTCGAAAAGCCCGCACAGCGCACAGCTCTCCATGCGCTCACACTCCGGTTCCTCCCCAAGACACCGCTGAAGGGCAATCTTGCCGTCGATCGCCTCGATGATCTCCAGCACCGTGATCTGGTCCGGCGTCCGCGCCAGAACGAAACCACCCCCGGCGCCCCGCTGCGAACGCAGCATGCCGGTCCGAGCCAGATCCTGAAAGATCTTGGCCAGAAAGCTCTTGGGGATGCCCTCATCCCGGCTGACGACGTCGATCATCACCGGCTGACCAACCGGCTGCCGCGCCAGGTGGAGCAACCCAAGAACCCCGTATTCGCCTGCTCGCGAGATGTGCATGTAGTGTAATCAGACTAAAACCATCCGATTGCTCCTCTTAGTAGCAAGACGGCGGCGTCTGTCAAATCCCGGCTGCACCCATCGGGAGGTCGAGGCCAACGAGGTCCCGGCCCATGATTCGTGAAGGGCCCCCCGGTTGACTGTCCTGCCGTCCACCCTACTCTCGCCCCCGCATGGGGCACGAGACCGGGCGCGACGTCATCCGTATTCGGGGGGCACGTCAGAACAACCTCAAGGGCTTCGACCTCGATCTGCCCACCCGGAGCCTCCTCGTCATCACCGGGCTCAGCGGTTCCGGCAAATCTTCCCTCGCCTTCGACACCCTCTACGCCGAGGGCCAGCGACGCTACATCGAGACGTTCTCGCCCTACGCCCGGCAGTTCTTCGACCGCATGGACAAACCGCGGGTGGACGCCATCGAGGGCATCCCGCCGGCTATCGCCCTCGAGCAGCGAAACAGCGTGCGCACCACCCGGTCGACCGTCGGAACGCTGACCGAGATCTGCGACCATCTGAAGGTGCTCTGGCCTCATCTCGCCCGACTGCACTGCCGGGGGTGCGGCCAACCCGTGATCAAGGAGGGGCCACGCGACATCTGGAAGCGTCTCCACGCACCGGGCACGAGCCTCCCGGGGGCGGACGTGCTGATCACGTTTGACCTGCCGTTGTCCGCGAAACTGACCCTTCCAGACCAACTCGCACTCGTCGTCCGGCAGGGCTTCCGCCGCATCCTGGTGAAAGCGGAGGTTTGCCGGATCGAGGATGCGCCGGCGCGCTTGAGGGGGATGGAAGCGACCACGCTCACGGTGGTACAGGACCGGTTGAAACTGATCCCCGAGAACCGGTCGCGTTTCGCCGAAGCCTGTGAGCAGGCCTATCATTTCGCGCACGGCAGGCTCGCGGTGCGTACGACCGGCAGCCCCAACCCCAGCGGCGAACCCGCGCAACCACTGGCCTTCTCCCGCCACCTTCACTGCGCCGCCTGCAACCTCGACTACCGCGAACCGTCCACGGCCCTGTTCAGTTTCAACCATCCGATCGGCGCCTGTCCGGCGTGCAAGGGATTCGGGCGCATCATCGCCATCGACTACGACCTCGCCATCCCGGACCGCGGGAAAACGCTCGCCGGCGGGGCCATCCGCCCCTGGCAAACCGGCATGAGCGCCGAATGCCAGACCGACATGGTCCGGGCAGCCCGGCGGGACGGGATTCCGCTCGACGTTCCATTCCGCGACCTCACCCAACCGCAGCAACGATGGGTGATCGAGGGCGAACCGGACTACAACCCCGCGGAGGACGAGGCCTCGCCACACGCCTGGTATGGCGTGAAGGGCTAC
>JBBQML010000477.1:0-4739 GCA_038328885.1 Verrucomicrobiota bacterium
CGCCGCCCACGGGGTTGGGCGGGTGACGCCCCACGGCCCAACCCCCACTTCCCCAGAGTTCCAGCTTGAATCGACCCATGCGCTTCGTCGAAATCCTCTCACGGCTTCCTGCCTATGCACCTGGCGGACATTCTTTCTCCCGCGCAAATCATCCCCGAGATGCGCGCCACCGACCGCTGGCAGGCGATCGACGAACTGGTTCACCAACTCGTCATCGCCGGCCGGATCCCTCCCGAGCATCAGCAGGACATCGCCGCGGTGATCAAGAAGCGCGAGCAGTCGATGAGCACCGGCATCGGCTTCGGAGTCGGGATTCCGCACGCGGTGTCGGACCTGATCTCGGAGGTTGTGGGCGTCCTCGGCCGTTCCAGCGCGGGGATGCAGTTCGAGGCCCTGGATAACCAACCCGTCCGGCTCGTGATCCTGTTCCTCGTGCCCCAGGGACAGTTCCAGAAGCACCTGCACACCCTCTCGAACATCGCGAAGAACCTTCACAACGCGGATTTCCGGAACGCCCTGGCGACCGCTCCCGACGCCGAAGCCATCTTCCGCGTGATCTCGTCCATCAAGACCAGCAAGTGAGGCGGCGGCCCAACCGCGCCACGGTCTGCCCGCCCCCCCCGGAGCCAGGCTTTCGGACCGCATCCCCGCTTCGCATCTGATCTCATTCCCTGTCATGCTCATCGCGACGATCCAGGAACGCCTCCGCACCGCCGTCACCGACACCCTGAACGACGTCGACCTCTCACGCGTGCTGATCCGGCCCTGCGCCCACCCGACCCACGGCGACTACGAGACCACCGCCCTCATAGGCTTGGCCAAGGAGCGGAAGCTCAACCCGCGACAGGTCGCCACCGACGTGCTGACGCGCCTCGATCTCACCGACCTGTGTGAGTCCGTGCAGATCTCAGGCGCGGGGTTCCTCAACTTCCGCCTGCGCACGGACGCGATCGGGCGCACCGTCGCAGGCGCCGCCCGCGGCGAGCACTTGTTCGTGGCGCCGAACCCAGTACCGCGCACGCTGGTCATCGACTTCAGCTCCCCCAACGTTGCCAAACCGCTCCATGTCGGCCACATCCGTTCCACCTTCCTCGGCGACTGCCTCGCCCGGGTGTTCCGTCGGCTTGGCCATCGCGTGGTCACCGACAACCACATCGGCGACTGGGGCACCCAGTTCGGGATGCTACTCATCGGCTGGAAGCAATTCCTGGACCGCGCCGCGCTCGAGGCGGATCCGGTCACCGAGATGGAGCGGATCTACAAACAGGTCAACGCGCGTTGTGAAGCCGAACCCCCGGTGCGCGACCAGGCCCGGGCGGAGTTGGTCAGGCTCCAGGCCGGCGACGCCGAAAACCTGGCGATCTGGCGGGAGATGCAGCGGCTGTCGCAAAGTCAGTTCGACACCATCTACCGTCGCCTCGGCGTCACGTTCGATGTCACGCTCGGGGAGAGCTTCTACAACCCCGGCTTGCCCGGCGTGGTCCAGAACCTCCTCGCCGCGGGCCTGGCCCGCACCAGCGAAGGCGCCATCGCGGTGTTCTCGGACGCCAGCGTCCCTCCCAAAGAAGACCCGTTGCTGAGCCACAAGGACGGCGAGTGGCAACCCAACCCCTTCCTCATCCAGAAGTCCGACGGCGGCTACAACTACGCCACCACCGATCTCGCCACCCTCGAATACCGCCTGGCGACCTGGGCCCCCGCGGAAATCCTCTACGTGACCGACGGCCGGCAGCAACTCCACTTCCGGCAGCTCTTCCACACCTACCGCCGGTGGCGTCCCTCATCGACCGCCCGCCTCGAGCATGTATGGTTCGGCTCGATCCTCGGCGATGATGGCAAGCCCTTCAAAACCCGCTCCGGTGAGACCGTCAAGCTGACCGACCTGCTGGACGAAGCGGAGGAACGCGCGCTCCGGATCGTGGTGGAGAAGAATCCCGACCTCCCCGCCGCCGAGCAGCGCGAGATCGCGCGGTGCATCGGCCTGGGATCGGTTAAATACGCCGACCTCCTCCCGAACCGCCAGAGTGACTATGTGTTCAGCTGGGACAAGATCCTGGCCCTGAACGGCAACACGGCCCCCTACCTGCAGTACGCCTACACCCGCACACGCAGCCTCCACCGCAAGGGGGGCGAGATGCCGACCGCCGCGGGCCTCCCCCCGGTCCTTCCGCTGGCGGCTCCCGAGGAACTCGACCTCGCACGACACCTCTTGAACTACGGGTTCACGCTCGCGGCGGTGGGGTCGGAATACCGACCGAACTACCTCTGCAACTACCTCTATGAGCTCGCCGGACGGTTCTCCCGGTTCTGGGAGAACTGCCCCGTGCTGAAGGCGGAGGATCCTGCCGTGCGCGCCAGCCGGGCCGCCCTGTGCGACGTCGCCGGGCGCGTGCTGGCCGAGGGCCTCGGACTGCTCGGGATCGAAACCGTCGAACGGATGTAGGCGCGGACCGCGAGGGCGTCGGGTCGGTGGGTCGGCACGTCAGAGAGTCGGCGCGGGAAGCAGGGCGGAATCGAAACCTGCCAATCCGCTTGCGTTCAAAGGCCCGCGCCAAAGCGGCCGATCGCCGACCGCACTATCGGGCGGGCAGGAATTTCACGCACACCGGGGCCCCCACCTGCATCGACTGGCCCGTCGGAGTCGGCACGCCCGTCTTGGCGTCGAGGCCGAAAACCACGACCGAATCGGACTCCTGGTTCGCGGCCAGCAACCAGCGTCCGGTGGGATCGATCCCGAAACCGCGCGGCGTCTTGCCCTGGGTGGAGGCATGCCCCAACGCCGTCAGCCTGCCCCCTCGGCTGACCTCGAAAACGGCAAGGCTGTTGTGCCCCCGGTTCGATCCGTACACAAACTTGCCCGCGGGATGAACCTGCACTTCGGCGGCCGAGTTCCCCCCGGTGTGGTCCGGGGGCAGCGTCGAACGCGTGGTCACGCCCTTGAATTCTCCTCGCTTCGCGTCGTACGTGAAGGAGCTCAAGGTCGAAGTCAGCTCGTTGATCACGAACGCCAGGCGCCCGGAGGGAGAGAACGCAAGGTGCCGCGGACCGGAGCCGGCCTCGGCGCGAACGGTGGGCGTCTCGGCGGGACTGAGTTGCCCGCTGGCGGCGTCGAAGGAGTAGACCATCAGCTTGTCGATCCCCAGGTCGGCCGCCACCGCGAAGCGATTTGCCTCGTCGAGGTTGATGCTGTGCGCGTGCGGCCCTTCCTGGCGCTGCGGGTTCACGCTCCAACCCTCGTGCTGCACCGTCTGCACCGATTCGCCCAGCGACCCGTCCTCACGCACCGGCAGCACCGCCAGGTTTCCGCTGGAGTAGTTGGCGACGAGCACCCAGCGCCCGGTTCGATCCACGGTCAGGTGACACGGACTCGCCCCGCGCGAGCTCTGCTGGTTCAGCGGACTCAGACTCCCCGTCACAGCATCGACCGCGAACGCGCTCACCCCGCCCACGCCGGAAACCCCGCCGAATTTGCCGACCTCGTTGACCGCGTAGAGGAATCGCCCGGTGGGATGGAAGGCCAGGAAGGACGGGCTGGGCGTCTCCGCAACCAGGCGGGCGGCCTCCAGGTGACCGGTTGCGAGGTCGAGCCGACTCGCGTAAATGCCCTTGCTCCTCGCGCCGGTGTAGGTCCCGAAGAACACCCACATCGAGGAGGGTTCGAGTGCACCGGCCGCGAGGTTCAGGCTGAGCACGGTGGCCGGAATCATGCAGGCTTGGGTCTTGGTCATGCCCCATGAAACGCCATCCCCCACCCCGCAACAAGGCGGCAGCGTCTCCGGGAGGTCAGCCACCACCATTGCACGCGCCGGTGGCGCATTGCTGGCGCGGGCGGCGATCTTGTCCAGGTCCAGCGCCAGGGCACCCTGGCGGTCCTTGGCGGGTCGCGACATGTGGTCCGGGGTGTCTCGCCACGCGAACCACGGGGGACCCTTCTCCCCCTCCATGATCTCCAACAACTCACGGACGGCCGGGCCCACGAGGTAAGCACCGCCACCGCAGGCGGTCTCCCGGTGGGTGCGATAGGTCGCACCGAGCACCTAACCCCAGGCGCCGGCACCTCGGCCGGCGTGGCGAAACGGCGGATGGCTGCGTTGGGCATCCGTTGGTGATGACCGCGCCCTCCCCCGTTCGCGAGTCGCGTTTCCTGTCGCCTCGCGGCCCGTCCTCGGGTCAAATCCCGGCCATGAAATCCCCGCTTCTATTCCTGATGGCGCTGCTTGCCGCGGTAACGGTCCGAGCCGACCCATGGGTGACCTACGAACCCGCCGCCGACAAAGCCAACGGCAAGCACATCGTCCTCCTCAGCGGTGACGAGGAATACCGTTCGGAGGAATCCATGCCGATGCTCGGCAAACTCCTCAGCCAGCGCCATGGATTCAAGTGCACCGTCCTGTTCAGCCAGGATGCGAACGGAGTGGTGGACCCCAACAACCAGACGAACGTCCCCGGCCTGCACCTGCTGGCCGGCGCCGATCTGGTCGTGAATGCGTTCCGGTTCCGGGAACTGCCGGACACCGACATGAAGCACTTCGTCGACTACCTGGACTCCGGTCGCCCGATGATCGTGATCCGAACGGCCACGCACGCCTTTCACTACACGCGCAACACCGGCAGTCCCTACGCCATCCATGGCTTCGCCGCCAAGGGCGGCGGCTTCGGTGGCATGACCGTCGGCGAAACCTGGACTTACCACCACGGCGACCACGGTAAGGAGGCATCGCGCGGGCTCGTGGACGGCC
>JBBQML010000478.1:0-4710 GCA_038328885.1 Verrucomicrobiota bacterium
CAGGAGGTTGTTCGCCGCCGCCACCACGATGGACCCGGCGATGACCGCCTCCACCAACCGCGACGGCAGACGGACCCATTCCAGGGCGGCGAGACTCAGGGTGATCGAGTGGGCCACGGTGAAGGCGGTCACCACCTTGAACACGTTCACGAACGCCCCCTGCAGGTCGACGATCGGCAGCCACCGCCGCTCCTTCGCCTCCCGGTGGAGGACCGCGGGCAGCAGCAGCGCGATCAGGAAGAGGATGTGGTCGTAGCCGATCCAGATATGCCAGATGCCCTCGATCGCGAAGTGCCCGAACTCGCGCCAGGGTCGCGGGCGCTGGAAATCGAAGCGCAACCGGCAATCGACCGGACTGAACACGGCCTGCTGCGCGGTCCCGCCCTGTTCCAGCAACAACAAGCCGCGATGCAGCCGGTCGAGGTCAAAGAAGGCCTGGTAATCAAGTGTCAACGCCGAGGTGTCGGCGGGCAGGGCCGCCTGGAACGTCACCACGGCATACCCGCCGTTGGCGAGTTGCTCGACCTGCAGGTCGGCGGCGAACTCGAGCGGCACGGGGCCGGCTCCGGCTTCCACGCGCAACCGCCCGCGGGCGTACTCAACCACGGCTTCCCGCTGGCGCTTCAGCTCGCCCCAGGTGATCGCGCCGTCCGCGTTCGCATCGAGACCGAGAACGAACTCGAGGTCGTGCAAGGCCAGCGACCACTGGCCCTGCAGGGAGTTCCCCTCGGCGCGGAGGCGGAGGTAGCTGTCGCTGGTCTTATGGGCATGGGCCGGGGTGGCCACGAGCAGCCACGCCAGCAGCGCGAGCCATGGCACGTTGGCGGTTCTCATTTTGGATCCGGCAAGCGGGCGTCCTGCAACGCCACCGCCCGAAGCCATTCCAGGACCGGCCGCGCTGCATCCGGCTCTCCTGCCGCCCGGGCCGCGCGCCAGACAAGGCGCGCATCGCCGGGTTCACGGCGGAGAGACCAAAGCTCCAGCGCCCGGCGGAGTGCAGTGCGGGGGTCGCCCCCGGGTCGCAGCAGAAAGCGGGTCTCCTCCAGGACCACCAGCGCCTCGCCGCGGCGCCGACGCGCCTCGAGCCGTTCGCCCACCCGCCGAGCGAGGGTCTCGCCGGTTTCATCCTCAGCAACGGTGCGGCGGGGCAGCGCGGCCAGCGCTTCGACCAACCGGAGGGCGAGCGAATCCACCGCCGTTTCCTCCTTGAGCCGGTCCACCGCCTCGCGGGCGCGCCCCAGGGAAAGCAACAGGTCGGCCTGGGCTGCCAGACGCTGGACGTCCCGCCGTCCGCCCGCTTCCAACGCCTCGTAATGGCGCAGGGCTGCGTCGGGTTGTCCCTTTTGCTCGGCGAGATCAGCGAGCAGGAACACGGCGGCGTGGCGCTCGGCGGGATCCGCCTCGAGTGAGGTCGACAGAGCTTGCGTGAGCGCCTCGGCTACGGCAGCGAGGTCCCCTCCGAAACGGTTCACGCGCGCCTCGGCCGTGGCGCGGGCCAGGGGAGACACCCCGGAGGCGAGGGAGGCCAGGGCGGCCCGAGCGCCGACCAGATCGCCCCGGGCGAGCAGGATCTCCAGCCGCGTGAGGCTGGCCAGCGGGTTGTCAGGGTCGGCCGCCAAGGCGGCGTCCAGGTCGGCCATCGCCCGGTCAAATTCCCAGGTGGCCGCGCGCACCAACCCCCGGAGCACGAGCACCGGCGCCGGAGGCGAGGGCAGGTCCCACCAGGGCGATAGGATCGCTTGGGCGTGCCCCAGGAACCTCGCATCCCCCTCGCTCCGCGCCGTGTCGAGATAGCTCCGCGCCATGTCGACGGAATCGCGCAGGTTCTCCGGGTCCTGCGCGAGTTCCGCCCGCTGGCGGCGCAGGTCGGCACTGCGCAACCCGGGCGGCATCCGTTCCAGGATCTCGTCATCCGATGACGGGGTATAGGGGCCGCCCGCGGCGGCCAAGCCGAGGCCGGACAACCCAGCCGCCACAGCCGCCGCCAGGCCCGCCCAAAGGCGGTGGCGAGCTGACCAGTGTCGGCGGTTGCCTCCGCCGGCCAATGGTTCCTCAGATAGACGCTCGGAACTCAACAACGTCCCGCCACTCTAGGACACCCGCCGCTCAACGGCAAATGCCTGGCTGGCCCGCAGTTGTTGGGCCCGCGCGGGAAAAAGCCGTAACCCGCCCGTTGCCGAAAACCGTCCGATGGGTTACGACTAACGCCTCTGTGATGAGCCACACCCCAGACGACCACCCGGTGCTGCGCGGACCGGGTCACTCCTGCCACTTGACCCGCGCCGTTCTCCACGCCGGTGGCCGTCCGTCGGACTGGCTGCGAATCCTCCTCCCCCTGATCGGTACCCTGGCCACTTCGGGGTCCGGCTGGTGCGCCCAGGCCGGGCCGCAAACCGAGGTCGCGGGACTGGACTCGATCCGGCTGGCGGGTCGCACGTCGGTGTTGGTGCAAGGCCATGTGCCGACCGACCATTACGCGGTGTTCGAGCGGTCCTCCGGCTGGGGTGCCACCTTCCGCCCCGAGGCCGTGGTCGTGCCCACCGACCCCACCAACGTTCGCACCGCCCTTCCCCTTACTCCCGGTGCCACCGCCGGCTTCATCCGGTTGCGGGCAATCCCCCTGGAGGCACCCGAGGATCTGGACGGCGACGGGATCGATGACCTCTATGAGGCGTATCGGAGCCACGTGCTCGACCCTTTGGACGGAGCGGATGCCCGGCGGGACGCCGATGGGGATGGGGACTCCAACCTCACCGAGTACCTGAGCCGCACCGAGGCGGCCCCACCGCGCAGCGATGCTCCAGTGCGTTACGCGTCGCTCGCCGAACTCCGCCGCACCGCACCCGTTCCGCTCCCGCCGCTCCTGTATCTCGGCGGCCATGACGCGGAGGGTGACGGGTGGGGCGGCTGGTTCGCCTGGCGGGAGGACGATCGCCGCCAACCCGACACCGCCCTGATCGTGGCGTTCCGGTTCGCCGTCCCCGGGCGCCTGGAGCGGGTGGTGGAGGCGGGGGACCCGATCCGAACGGCGTGGTGGCGCCCCCCAGCCGTGCCGGACGGCGATGCCGGTCCGGCCCTGCAGCAGGCGTTTCAGTATCTCTCCACGCGGCCGGTGCGCCGCCTGGTGATCAGTCCCGGCCGCTTCCGGGTCAGCACGCAGCGCGCCTGGAGCGAGCCGACCCTGGTGCCCCTCCACCTGGTCGGGGTCGAAGACTTCGAGATTGATGGCGCGGGAGCGACGCTCTGGACGACCGACGACGGCGAGATCCTGATGCTCAAAGACTGCCACCGCGGGATCCTACGCAACCTGGCCTTCGAGGGCGCCGGCAGCGACCGCAGTCTCACCAACTTCAACTACGCCGTGGTCGGGCTTGTCGGCGAGCAGTCGGATCTCGAATTCAACCGGTGCAACCTCAAGGGCTTCATGCACGGGATCAGCCATCTGCACGGGGAGAAGACCTCGGTGCGCGTGACCATCCGGGAATGCCGATTCGAGGACGGCGGGGATCTGGGTCACCAGACGTTGGGAACCGACGGCGCGGCGATCAGTGGCATCGGCGACGACTGGCTGGTGGAGAACTGCTTTTTCCACGAGTGCGGCCGGAGCATCGAAGTCGAGAACACCGACAAGGTGGACCCGATCCGACGGGTGGTGATCCGCGGCAACCGCCTGACCAACGTCCGGAACGTGGGGATCATGGCGTTCCTGGGCGGCCCCTACGCCCATCCCCTCCAGCAGTCCGACATCGTGGTCCGGGACAACTTCATGGTCGGGAAGAGCCCCCGCCATATCGATCCGCGCGGGGACCGCGTTCCGATCCTGCACCTGAGCATCAACGGTGGCAGCCGGTGGATCGTGCAGGGGAACATCTGCGAGGAGGGCGACTACGCAGGCATCTCGCTCTACGCCAACCAGGCCGAGATCCGCGACAGCGTGGTGACGGGGAACATCGTGACCCGCATGGGCGGCCGCGGCATCCAGATCTATTCGACCCC
This sequence comes from Verrucomicrobiota bacterium, assembly GCA_038328885.1. Classification (GTDB taxonomy): domain Bacteria; phylum Verrucomicrobiota; class Verrucomicrobiia; order Limisphaerales; family CAIMTB01; genus CAIMTB01. The sequence goes on from JBBQML010000478.1 coordinate 3,997, forward strand.
CGAAGTGCCCCTCAGCGGGGTCCTGGTCTCCAACAACCGGATTCGGGACTGTTATGACCGGGGCTTGCTGCTCGTCGGACAGCACATCGTCGCTTCCGGCAATCTCATCGAAAACACCGCGATCGGCATCGCGGTCGGCGACCCCGACGCACCACTCGTCAAGGTGGAGGACGTGGTCGTGCGGGGGAACTTTCTGCGCTCCATCGCCGCAAACCTGCCGGCGATCTACGTCGGGGCGACCGCCCGCGGCACCGCCGTCGTGGACAACGATGTCACGGCAGCCGCCGTGGGAATCCGCGATCTTTCCGGCGTGGCCCGGATCGAGGGCAACCGGTTCCTCGGGGTCCTCCTCGATCTCGACTCACCGGTGGCGACGCCTTAGACCACCAATTCCGACCTCGTCCACGTCCGGGTCCGGGTCCGGGCCCACACCCCCCATCGGGTGGGGGGAACAGCGGAGCCACGATTGGCGATAAGATTACCCGATAAAATACCATAAATCGTGGACAGCATATTCGTAAGTATTTGTTGATAATCATTATATATAATGAAATAAATGTCAGTTGATATTATAGTGATTAAGCTGAAATGTGGCGGCGCCGTCGGACGGTACCCACAGGAAGCCCGCCACCCCACCCCCGCCGGTCACCAAGTCACATGCCCACTTCACACCCCCGGACGGGTGCTGAGCCGCGATCCGCGCTTCGACGGGCT
>JBBQML010000479.1:0-4706 GCA_038328885.1 Verrucomicrobiota bacterium
CATCGGGGGCATCGGACCCCGCGCCACCCCGACGATCGTCGGCGACCGGGTCTACGCGCTCGGGGCCACCGGCTGGATGAATTGCCTCGACATGGCCACCGGACGGGTCCTCTGGAGCACGAATGTGGTCGGCCCAGTCCCCGCGGACGATCTCGGCTGGGGGCTGAGCAGTTCGCCGCTGGTGCTCGGCAACCGGGTGATCCTCGCGCCGCTCGGCGCCAAGGGGGTGTCGCTGCTGGCCCTGGATGCCGACACGGGAGCGTCCGTTTGGTCAGGCGGAACCGCGGCGCCGCACTACAGCTCCCCCCGCCTGGAGGTCGTCCGCGGGGTGCCGCAGATCCTCACCTTCACCGGGCAAGGAGCCGCGGCGCATGACCCGGCCACGGGCGCGCTGCTCTGGGCCTACCCCTGGCGTGGCGGACACCCACACGTGACGGACCCGAGGGTGACCGACGCAGACCAGGGACGAGTGCTGATCTCCAGCGGCTACGGGACCGGTAGCCACCTCGTCGAGGTCACGCGCGACGCCGGAGGCGCCTGGTCGGCCACGAACACGGTGTGGCGCTCGATCCGGCTGAAGTCGAAGTTCGCCAACCTCCTCCTCCGAGGCGGCCATGCCTACGGCCTCGACGACGGCCGGCTCGCCTGTCTCGACCTCCGGGACGGCTCACGTCCGTGGATCGGGGATCGCTACGGGCATGGCCAGTTGCTCTTGGTCGACGCCTTCATCCTGGTCACGGCCGAGGACGGGAATGTCGTGCTCGTCGACGCCGAACCCAGTGCGTTTCGGGAACGAACACGTTTTTCAGCGGTGACCGGCAAGACCTGGAACCCTCCAGCGCTGGCGGGGGACCTCCTCATCGTGCGGAATGACCGCGAAGCCGCCGCGTATCGAGTGGCGACCGAGGCCCCATGAAAGAGCGCATTTCCAGGTTGTCGGGCAGGTTGGCAATACCAAGGTGGCGGCGCGGCCGTAACGAGCTCTTCGGCTGGCTCTGGCCGGTTTGTCTCGCCGGGTTGCTCGCCACGGGGTGCGACCGGGACGCTCACGACCGTGACGGCTCCGGCGCCTATGGCCCCCTCGTGCCCGGTACCAACCTGATGATCCATCCAACGCCGACGCAGCCGGCGCGCCCACCCCTGCCTCCGGCGCTGCCCACCAACGCGACGCTCAGCGTTCTGCAGACGGAACTGTTCCCGGCGACCCTCTGGCACAGTGCCGAACCGCGCTTGCTGTTGTTCGGCAACCTCCCCGCCTCCGGGCTCGGGGGACCTTCGTTCGTGGCCTACAATTCCCCCACCGGCATTGCCTCGATGGCCTCCGGAAGCACCATCGAGGGAAAACAGATCCGCGAGAACTGGCTGCTGGCGAGCTTCGCCGGCGCGACGAACTGGACGAACTGGGACAGCCCCTGGGCCGTGTTCCTTCAGCATCGTCCCGAGCAGGTGCGACTCGCCGCCGACGGCCTGCACCTCCGCTTCAAGGGGCCCGCCGGTCACGTGGCGCTCATGCCCTTGTACGGCTCCTACAAACCACCTCAGAAGGGCCAGGAATTCCTCTCCCGACATGGCCTCAAGGACAAACCCCTGCTCACCTGGGAATGGTCGCTGGCCGTGGCCCGCGAGCCCCTGACCCGCCTGCGCTATTGGGCGGGAGCCACCCGAAAATTCCCGGTCTACTGCGAGGACACCGTCCGGGTGGATCTCCAGCGTGACACGGTCACGCTCGGGCAGCGGTTCGAATACCTCGACGTCCCGGACGATTGGGGAACCCGCCCGATCCGCATCGCCCCCGTCAGTCCCACCCTCGGACTGGCGCTCACCAAGGGACAGCGGTTCCCGGTGACCTTCTCCGCGCCGCCCTTCGACTTCGAACTGCCCACCCCCTACGGGCCGTTCCTTGGGGTCCCGAATGCGGACGCCTACGAGATCACCTTTCCGGTGTTGCAGTACGTGAACGAGACCGAAGCGCCTGCCCTGCCGCTCCCCGCCGACGCTCCGCCGGTGGTCCTGGCCGCCCTCGAAAGGCTCCAGGCCACCGCCCGCGAAAAGTTCCCGTCGCCGGACCGCTACCTCCACGACCACGGCGGCATGGGGAACTTCTGCTGGGCCGTACAGGGAGACCAATGGTACGCGAAGGCGCTGCCCTACTACGATCCCGTGACCCGATCCAACGCGGTCGCCAGCCTGCGGAAGTACCTCCGGGAAGACGCGCTGGTCCCCGAGCGTTTTGTGGAACGAGAGTTCCCGCGTGGCTCCGGTCGCACCTACCTCATCCTGGAAGGTCCGGGCATCGGGTCGTGGGGCGTGCTCGGCGACGCCGGGAAGTTCAGCGCCAACCTGCTCCAGACCGTCTGGGCCTACGCGCACTTCACCGGTGACCAGGCGTTGGTGCGTGAACGCTGGCCGTTGATCCATCGGCTCTTCACGACCGCGGCCCAGACCCGCTGGGTGGGGTTCGGGCGGGACGAAATTGCCGAACTCGGTGACGAGGCCCCGCCCGCGCTGGCCTTCGCCCGGCTCGCCTACCTCGCCGGAGATCGTGAATCCTACGAACTCGGCTGTGGGATCTTTGCGCGCGAACTCGTCCACCACTATGTGAAGCAGCGCGGCGCCGGCTGGTTTCGTGAGCAACAACCCTGGCATTCCCTCGAGGCGATGGACGAGGACGTCCGGCTCACCAACCTCTGGGGCGACCTGGCGGGCTGGCAGATTGACGGCCCCACCTACCCCGCCCGCACCGGCGAACGACAGTTCGAGAACCGGTGGGTCCGCTTCCAGGACCTTGACGTGGCGCGGTTCTATCGTGACCACCTCGCGGCCGACATCCGACTGGAGATGAAGGCCCTTGAGGACCGGTGGGACCCGCGCCGACGATACACCGACGACAGCCACAACATGCCGTCGCTCGTCCGGCTCCACTCGTTCCTCCTGAACGCGTCGCCGACCGACCTTGCCCGACTCGCCACGCCCGATCGTTTCGAAGGCCCGCCCTCCGGGATCATTGCCAGCTGCCTTGCGGTCCTGCGTGCGGCCCGGGAGCCCCGATACGAGCGGCTCATCCCGCGTGGCCCGGGCTCCGCGCCGATCCTGGGGCTCGTCCGCGAAGTGCCTGGCCCGAACCCGCACCTTGTGCAGGCCATCGTGCCGGCGAACACCAACGGCCCGGCGTGGCCGCGGCTTGCGGGCTGGGGCTGGCGGACGCCCACCGGGGAACGGTGGCATTTTGGTGAGATCCGAGCTGGGGAGGCGGGGGCCACGCCGCCGGCCCCGCGCACCACGCCACTGAACTGGAACACCGTGCGTGTGACCTACTAGCACCTGGGGCCCGGACCGCGGGTCTTCCAGACCCGCAGCGCGTCACCCCCTGGCGGACCGCGGGTCTTCCAGACCCGCAGCGCGTCACCCCGGGCGGACCGCGAGTCTTCCAGACCCGCAGCGCGTCACCCCCGGCGGACCGCGGGTCTTCCAGACCCGCAGCCCGTCACCCCCGGCGCAGCCCCTGGGGTCGCATCTAAATGTTTGACTATTTGGACTCGCCCCAGCCGGTGGACAGCACTCGGGCCCGCAGATCCCGTTTGGCGGAGGCAGCAACGCGCTGCTACGGTCGGCGTCACGCATGAACCTCGAGACGCTCTGCCTTCACGGTGGCACCCAGCCCGATCCGACCACGTTGTCCCGGGCGGTCCCCATCTACCGGACCTCCTCCTTCGTTTTCAAAAGTGCGGAACATGCGGCCAACCTCTTTGCGCTGCGGGAGCTGGGGAACATCTACACCCGGCTGATGAACCCGACGACGGATGTGCTTGAAAAGCGGGTCGCGCTGCTCGAGGGCGCGCCGGAGATGGGCGGTCTCGGCGTCGCCTCGGGCACCAGCGCGGTGTTCTACTCCGTGGTGAACCTCGCCCAGGCCGGTGACAACATCGTCTCGGCCCGAAACCTCTACGGGGGCACCTACACGCAGTTCAACGACATCCTCCCCTCGCTCGGCATCCAGGTCCGGTTTGTCGACTCCAACGACCCGGAGAACTTCGCGCGGGCCATCGATGACCGCACCCGGGCGTTGTTCTGCGAGACCGTCTCCAACCCCGCCCTGGAGATCACCGACCTCGAGGCGGTTGCCCGGCTCGGCCATGCCCAGGGCGTGCCGCTGATCGTGGACTCCACCTTCTCCACGCCCTACCTCACGCGCCCGCTGGCGCACGGTGCCGACGTCGTGGTGCATTCGCTGACCAAGTGGTTCGGGGGGCACGGCACCGGGATTGGCGGCGTGGTGGTGGACTCCGGTGGCTTCAACTGGGCGGCGGGCCGCCATCCGCTCTACACGACGCCCGACAACAGCTACCACGGGCTGCGCTGGGGCGTGGATCTGCCCGACATGCTGCGGCCCCTGGCGTTCATCCTGCGCATGCGCACCGTGCCCCTCCGGAACCTCGGCGCGTGCATCTCGCCCGACAACTCCTGGATGTTCCTCCAGGGCATCGAGACGCTGCCCCTGCGCATGGAGCGTCATTGTTCGAACTCGCTCGCCGTTGCCCAGCACCTGCAGCGCCACCCCGGCGTCACCTGGGTGCGCTACCCCGGCCTGCCGGACAGCCCGGAACTCGCCAAGAACCAGAAATACCTGCGCGGCAAAGGCGGTTCCATGGTCGTGTTCGGCATCAAGGGCGGCAGCGACGCCCCAATGCCTGAAACACCTCATCGAA
>JBBQML010000480.1:0-4690 GCA_038328885.1 Verrucomicrobiota bacterium
GGGGCCGCCGGCGGGTCGGGGAGGGGGCCGGGGCGGGCTCCGGCGTGGAGGAGGTGAGACGCACGACTGGACCTCTGGTACCACAGCCACTTCCACGGGTCGATGGACGAACCGAGTTACGACGGGGGGATGGTCACGCGCTGCCGTCGGGCTCCCCAGGCGCCCGGACGGGTCTCGAAGCGACCCGCCAGGTGCTCGCCACAGCCCGGACAGCGGGCGGCGTGGTCGAGGTTCCAGTGGGTAAGGCGATAGCTTTCGCGGCCGATCAGCCGGTGACCACAGGCAGGGCACGCGGTCGATTGCCCGGCAGGGTCGGCGATATTGCCGGTGTAGACGAAATCCAGGCCGGCCTCGATGGCCTGGTGTCGAGCGCGCTGCAGGGTGGCGGCAGGCGTGGGAGGGAGGTCGAGGAGCTTGAAGTCCGGGTGGAACGCGGAGAAGTGGAGGGGCACCGAGGGTCCGAGGTGCTCAAGGAACCAGTCGCAAAGCCGGCCGATCTCCTGGACGGAGTCGTTGAGACCCGGAATCAGCAACGTGGTGACCTCGAGCCACACCTGGGTTTCGCGGTGGACCCAGTCGAGGGTTTCGAGGACCGGTTTCAGTTCGCCAATGCACTGGCGGCGGTAGAAGGCGTCACTGAACGCCTTGAGGTCGATGTTAGCCGCGTCGAGGTGGGCGAAGAGGTCCGCGCGGGCCGGGGCGTTGATGTACCCGGCGGTGACCGCGATGCTGCGGAGTCCGGCGGCGCGGGCGGCGGCCGCGCAGTCGATGGCGTACTCGGCGAAGATGACCGGGTCGTTGTAGGTGAAGGCGAGGCTGCGGCATCCGTGGAGCCGTGCGGCGGATACGATGGCGCCGGGATCGGCCCACTCCGTGTTGCGGGCCGCGCTTCGAGCCTTGGAGATGTCCCAGTTCTGGCAGAAGCGGCAGCCGAGGTTGCAGCCCGCGGTGCCGAACGAGAGCACACTGGTGCCGGGCAGGAAGTGGTTCAGGGGTTTCTTCTCGATCGGATCGATGCAGAACCCTGAGGCGCGGCCGTAGCTCGTGAGGGCGATGCCGCCGTCGCGGGCCTGGCGGATGAAGCAGAAGCCGGGTTGACCCTCGGCCAGCCGGCAGGAGCGTGGGCAGAGGTCGCACTGCACCCTTCCGTCGGGGAGGGTGTGCCACCATTCACCGCGGATCGTCCCGGGGGCGAGGAAGGTTCTGGCAGGTCGAGCGAGCATTGGTCCGGGCTCCACGCGTGTGCTTCCCACTGGTTCGCCATGAACATGCACGGTAACGGGCCGCGGAGCGAATCCGGAGTTCGCAGGGCGGTGCGCCATGGGCTTGCGATGGCAAGGGCGGCTCCGCACGCTTGGCTCGCGTGAAGGATGGAACCTCAGAACCAGCGGAACCGGGAGTGCCGCCGGGCGACACCGCCGGGAACCGCCCGGCCGAGGCAGCCGGGGCAGCCGGGGCAGCCGGGGCGGCCGCGGTCGAGTGCCTGTGGTACGTGGCTCATACCCGGGCGCGCTGCGAGAAGAAGGTTGCCGAGGCGAGCAGGCGGCTCGGGGCGGAGACGACCCTGCCCGTGTTTCGCAGCGTCAAGAAGTACCGCGGGAAGACGCTGGTGTTCGAGAAACCCCTCTTCCCGGGCTATGTGTTCCTGCGCATGCCGGTGTCGTTGCGGTTGCCGGTGCAGCAAAACGACCAGGTTGCGAACCTCCTGAACGTCCCGGACCAGGACGAGTTCAAGGAACAACTGGAGGGCATTCTTCTGGCCCTGGACTCGGACTATGAGATCCGGTTGCTGCCGGCGCTCACCCCGGGGACCCAGGTCCGCATCAAATCGGGTCCGCTACGAGGCCTCGAAGCCTACGTCGAGAATCGGCGCGGCCTGGTGGAGGTACAGCTTCGCCTGGAGTTCATCGGACAGGGGGCGGCGGTGCGGATGGACGCGGATATGCTCGAGCCGATCTGAGCGCGCGCGGAAAAGGGTGCTGGGGAGAGGCAACGCAACGGTGACACCGGGCGAGGGCGCAAGCAGGCTGTCTGCACGCCCATGAATCCTGCCCCCGCCTTGGGAGATGCCCATCGCCCGCGACTGCTGACTGCCTGGACGGTCGGCTCCCTCGCGGAGTTTTTCACGACGGGTTCAAACCTGCTCGCGGCGATCAGGTTGCTCGCTTGCCACACCCTCGTCGCCTTCGCGCCGTCGAGCGCGGGTGCGGACCAGGGACCGCCCTGGCAGGCGATGGACTACGGCCCGTTCCTCTCCGCCTCCATCGAGGCGCCCGTACCCCGGACCAACCTCGCCTTCAAAGGCATCGCGGTGAGGCTGGGGGGCATCGGGACTGCCCCTCCGGCAGCGAGCAAGGCGCCCGGCCCGGCGCCGATCTTGCCGGCGGTGGTTTTCGACACCGACCTGCTGCGCTACGCGGCCGGCTGGAACGGCCGGTTTCTCGCCTTGAAAGGCGTCGTTTACGACGGGGAGCACTGGGCCTACCCGCGGATCGACGGCGAGCAGGTCTTCGGGACGGCGATGCGTCCCGGTTGGGCTGCGGGAGGGCGCTTCGAGGATCCGCGCGCTCAACCCTTCGGACCGTTGCCGCGCAACTGGGCGCGATGGCACGGCCTTCACCTCCACGGGCAGAAAGTGGTCCTCGCCTATGACGTCAGCGACATGCCGGTGCTCGAGTGTCCAGGGATCGAACAACGCGAGGGGCAGACGGCATTCGTCCGGACACTGAACCTGGGGCCTTCCAAGGTGGAGCAGGTGGTCCAGGTCGCCTTCGAGCCCGGGCGTCGGGGGAGCCTTGACGCCGCAGGCGACACGGTGACGGCCACGGCGACGGTGGCGCTGTTGCGCCCGGAGCCGGGCGAGCACCGTCGGACGGAGGGCAGCCGATTGGACGAGGGGCTGCTGGGGCGGTGGGACTTCGGGGACCCGTCCGGACCGGTGGCGACGAATGAGGCTCCCGTCGTGGGTTCCGGCGGTCGGAACGCCACGCTTGGGGCGCTGCAACTGCGGGGGGCACACTGGTTGCCAGGCGGGCAAACCGGGGGTGGGCTGGAGTTCTCCGGCCCCGACCAATTCGCCGTCGTTCAGGGTGCCGAGGAATTCGATCCCGCCCGCCGTGACCTCACCCTGTCAGTCTGGGTGCGCACCCGCGAGGACGGGACCCTGTTGGTCCGCACCGTGCCAGGTCCCAAATGGGTGCCGGGCGGGGCGGCGTTGTTCGTTCGTTCGGGGCGTTTGACCTTCGACGTCGGCTGGGTGGGGGCCGTGAGATCGAGCCGGTCGGTTACGGATGACCGCTGGCACCATGTCGCGCTTACCTGGACGCAGGCGGAAGGTCTGGCGACGCTCTACGTGGACGGCCTGGCGGACGGCACGGCGCGCTTGAAGCCGGGGGTGGTACTGGAGGGCGCGGTGGTGCGACTCGGTCACGGTGCTCCCGATTTTCCCCAGGCAAACTGGTTCCAGGGCGGCCTCGACGGTCTCCATCTGTACGGCCGGGCGCTCGAGGCGGTGGAGATCCTCGGGTTGGCCGGCCAAGGCTCGGCGGCGGCGGGAACGCTGGCTGCCGGGGTGCGGGGCGGACCGGCTGGGATGCGCTGGTGGGTAACCACCGAGGGGGACATCCGCCTCCGGTTGCCCCCCCACACCGAAGCCCAGCGGCTCAAACTGCTCGTCTGGCGTGGTCCTGAAGCGGACCTCCCGGCGTTCGTGCGCCTCGTGAAGGCGACGGGACCGGCGGTGGATCTCGAGCCACTCACGCATGGCGGGCCGGCCCGCTGGCCCGAGGAACAGGTCACGCGCGGGAAACCGGGCACCGGCGACGGTCCTTACGTCATCGACGAAATCACCGCTCCCGAAGCGAACCCCTGGCACTCGTGGTTGCGTTTCGGGGCGGTCGACCTTTTTGCGGACGGCCGGCGGGCGGCGATCAGCACCTGGAACGGCGATGTCTGGGTGGTTTCGGGGATCGACGGCGACCTGGCGGAGCTGCGCTGGCGGCGCATCGCCACCGGGCTGTTCCAGCCCTTGGGTCTGAAGATCGTCGATGACCAGGTGCTGGTCCTGGGGCGCGACCAACTGACGTGGCTTCGCGACCGGAACGGCGACGGCGAGACCGACTTCTACGAGAACTTCAACAACGACGCGCTGGTCAGCGAGCACTTCCACGAGTTCGCCACCGACCTGAAGCTTGGTCCGGACGGGGATTTCTATTACATCAAGTGTGCGCGACACGCGCTGCCCGCGGCTCATGCGCAGCACGGGTCGTTGTTGCGGGTGAAGCGGGACGGGTCCCGTACGGAGGTGGTGGCCCGCGGTTTTCGGGCGGTGAACGGCCTCGGGGTGGGGCCGCGAGGCGAGTTCACCACGATCGACAACCAGGGCCACTGGATGCCCGGGAATCGCCTGAACTGGGTGCGGCCCGGCGGTTGGTATGGCAACCAATGGGCCTGGAACCCGGATCAACGCACTGACTACGACCTGCCGTTGTGCTGGATGCACAACTTCGTGGACCGCTCCGGCGGCACGCAACTCTGGGTCCCGGACGACCGCTGGGGCCCGCTCCAGAACGAGTTGATCACGCTCTCCTACGGCATGGGTCACGCCTTCCTTGTGGTCCACGAAGAGGTCGACGGCATCCGACAGGGTGCGGTGACGCGGTTGCCTCTCGAATTCGAGACGGGCGTCATG
>JBBQML010000481.1:0-4687 GCA_038328885.1 Verrucomicrobiota bacterium
GGTCGGGCCAATTGCTCCTGTTCTGGTCGTACTCCCTCGCCGTCACCCATTGGGTCTTCAAGAGGATGTTCCTCATGGCCGGCCAGGAGCGACGCCTCATGTGGCAGGGCGTGGCCGAGGCGCTTGTCAACCTGTCCCTGAGCATCGCACTCACCTGGTCCATGCGCTCGGTCCTCGGGGTGGCGTTCGGTTCGGTGATCCCCACGGTCCTGTTCGGCTGGGGACAGCTTTGGGGCTGGGCTGCCCACGAGGCCGGGTTCTCCCGCTGGGGGTTGTTCCGGCGGATTGTTGTGCCCGTCTGGCTGGGGTGCCTGCCGATGATCGCCCTGGCGCTCGGCTTCCGCTGGCAACCCTGGTGGCCGAGCGGCAGCCACACGCTCCTGGTGCTCGCCGAGGGCGCCGTGCTCGGAGCGGTCGGTTTCGCCGGCATCTATCGCCTGAGCCTGAGCGGCAGTGAACGCGCCACCCTTGCCGCCAGATTGACCGGATGGTTTCGACCGGCCCGACCTGAGTGAGCGCCGGAGCCGGCCAACGCCGTCCCTGCCGGATACCGACTTTTTCGGTTCTGCTCAGGGCCGGCGGATGCCAAGTTTTTCCATCAGTTCGTAAAGCGTGGGCCGGCTGACGCCGAGTTCGGCGGCCGTGGTGGTGATCTTGCCGCCGTTGTGGGCCAGGGCCTGGATGACCATCCCTCGTTCCAGGCGCTCGCGGGCTCCCTTCAGGGTGGTTTCCGACGAAGGCTCGGGGCTCTCGAGTTCCAGGTCGCGCGCCGTCACATGCCGGCCGTCGGCCATGATCACCGCCCGGTTGATGCTGTTTTCGAGTTGCCGGATGTTGCCCGGCCACGGGTTGTTCTCGATGGCGCGGAGGGCGGCGGGATCGAAGGTGAGCGTCGGGCGGTCGTGGTGGGTGGCGAACCGTCGCAGGAGGGCCTCCGCCACGAGCGTGATGTCGCGTCCGCGCTTGCGGAGCGGGGGGACGCGGAGGGTCACCACCGCGAGGCGGTAATAGAGGTCCTCGCGGAAACAGCCTTCGACCATGGCCTTCTCGAGGTCGGCGTTGGTGGCGGAGACGATGCGGGTGTCGATCGGGATCGACTCCCGGCCGCCGACGCGCTCGATCTGCCGGCTTTGGAGGAACCGGAGCAACTTCACCTGGATCGCGGCGGGCAACTCACCGATCTCGTCCAGGAAAAGGGTCCCGCCCTGGGCGGTTTCGATCCGGCCCCGCCTTTGGGCGACGGCGCCGGTGAACGACCCCTTCTCGTGGCCGAAGAGTTCACTTTCGAGGAGGGTTTCAGGGATCGCGGCGCAGTTGATGGCGACGAACTCGCCTGCCTTGCGGGCCGGGTTCCGCTGGTGGACCGCCCGTGCCACCAGTTCCTTGCCCGTGCCGCTTTCCCCGAGGACGAGGACCGAGGCCTCGGTGGCGGCGACGCGTTGGATGAGGCGAAACACCTCCTGCATTTCCGGGCTGGAGCCGAGCATGCCTTCGAAGGCGTTCTCCTGGAACTGGCCCTGCATCGCGGCATGATCCCGCTCGAGCCGGGCCACCCGGAACGCGCGCCGGATGATCGCGCGGAGTTCGTCGAGGTCGGCGGGCTTGGTGACGAAATCCCAAGCCCCCTCGCCGATGGCGCGCATGGCATTCGCAGGTTCGCCCTGGCCGCTGACCACGATGACCTTGGTGTGGCGTTCCTCGGCGAGGATCTCCTGGAGGGTGGCCATGCCCTCGGTGGTCGTGGCTGGAGCGGGTGGCAGGCCGAGGTCGAGGAGCACCACCGCGGGATGGTGTTCGCGGAAGGTCGTGAGGCCGGTCGCCCGGTCGCCCGCCTGGAGGACCTCGAATTCGGACGCGAGGGACCAGCGGAGCTGGGAGCGGATCTCCTCGTTGTCTTCGATGATGAGCAGTGGGTCTTTCATGCGCCGTTGGCGAAAGGAATCAGGACGCGAAACGAGGTTCCCTCACCGAAGCTGGATTCGACCTCGATCCGCCCGCGGTGAGCCTCGACGATCATCTTGCTGTGGAACATGCCGATCCCCAGTCCCGTGTTCTTGGTCGTCTGGAAGGGCCGGAAGAGCGAGTCTCGCACGAACTCCGGGGTCATGCCGACTCCATTGTCGGCGACGGTGACCACCGCCCACACCCCCTCGGGCGCGGTGCGCACCCGGATTTCACCTCCCGGGCCGGTGGCGTCACGGGCGTTGAGCACCAGGTTGACGATGACCTTCGTGAACTCCTCCTCGTCGAGCATCACGGGGGGCAGGTCGGTGACTTCGCGGATGAGTCGGATCGAGGGCAGGGGCCCGAGCGTGTCGAGGGCGGTTGCGACCACGCTGCCGAGCTGGGTGGAGGCCAGCTCAACGCGGAGTCCCTGTCGGAGGCGGGCGAGGCGGGCGATCACCCCGTTCAGATGCTGCACGCTCTTTTGCACCGCGCGTAGCGCGTCCTCGCGGAAGTCCGGGTTCCCGAAGTGCTCGTGCAGATTCTGAAGGGTCAGCGAGAGGGTCGAGGCGGTGTTCTTGAGGTCGTGGACGAAGAACGCGGACATGGTCTGGAAGGCCTCCATTTCCTTCGCTCGCACCAGTTGTCCCGAGAGGCGCAGTCCCAGCAGGCCGGCGGCGACCTGGTCGCTGACGCACTTGAGGAGGTCGAGATCCTCGGTGGTGAACGGTTGGCCGCCCACGCGGTCGCCGAGGGTGATGAGCCCGAGGAAGCGTCCCCCGGCATCGAGGGGGAGCCCGACGCGGCGACCGCCGTGGGGGAAAACCCCGGGGTGGAGGCGGGCCAGCGCTTCGGCCCAGGGATGGCCCGTGGCGTCGATGACGACGGGGCCATGGAGGCGGGTCAGCGCGGCAAGGGCGGTTCGAAGTTCATCGCCCGACAATTCGATCTCCCGGGCCGCCTCGTCGCTCAGAACGGTGGAACCGCCCAGTCGCAGCCGATCCCCGGATTCCTCGAGGAGCCAGACGCTGGCGGAGAGGGTTTGGAAAGTGTCGGAGACCCAGTGGGTGACCGCGCGGCAGTAGGCGGCGGGCTCGACCAGTGAGCTGGTCCGCGCGGTGAACGTGCGCCACACCTCCCGGTAATCGTGGGTGGGGCGGCGGAGGTGGCGGCTGATGAATTGACGCAGTTGCAGACGGGTGCGTTCGGAGAGAAGCAGGGCGGCCAGCCCGGCCAGCGCGACCAGGATCAGGAAGGCCCGCAGAGGCAGCCCACCGGGGTTGCCCAGTGAGCCGATGACTTGCGACAGCACCCCGACTATCACCAGGTAGGAGCCGGTCAGCAGCACGGCGACGGAGCGGTAGACGAGGGCCTGGGAGGGGTAGACGTCGACGTTGAAGATCCGGTTGCGGGTGAGTCCCACGGACATGAGAGCGCAGGCCACGAGGAGGGCGACGGTGCCGGTCCGGCCGATGACCTCGCCTGGGGTGGCGAACAGCAGCGCCTGGCTCGTGGCATAGAGGCGGAAGCCGAAGAGCGCGACGACGCCGAGGCTGAGGTACTTGATGCGCCAGCGCATGACCCCGACGGATTCGCGGAAGGTGCGCTCAACCTGCGTCAGGACCGCCACCGAGCCGAGGAGCAGGAACAACTCCACCGCCAGGCCGGCGAGGCCCAGGCGGGCTAGTGGGGTGGGGGCGTCCGGTGGCGTCGTGGCGACGACGAGGTCGTGCTGGAACACGAGGGCCCCGACGACCGGGAGGATGGCGAGAGCCCACCAGGCGACCTGCCAGCGTTGGCGCGCGAGGGCGTGGTCGCCGCGTGAGTAAAGGCGGCTGAAGGCCACCCAGGGGGCGGGGATCAGCGCGGCGACGATGAGGCGGAGCCGCATCCACTCCAGGGTTCCCCACTCCGAGACCTCCGGCAGTGCGAGCGCAGCCACGACCGTCTCGGCCGCGAGGGTCGACATCCCGAGAGCGAACGTGAGGTGTGCGGGGTGACGGGGCGACCGCACGAGCACGACCAACCCCACGGCGCAGGCCAGGAGTGCGACCCCGACAGCAAAGCCAAGGATCAACATGAAATCGTTCGGGGGCCGGGCGGGGATGCCCGCGCCACGCGAACCCCGCGGCGACCAGGACTACGGGGCGCCGGCAGTTCGTGAGCGTCTGGTGGAAGTCCTCCGATGCCAGACGCCGGCGCCGAGGCAGAGCAGGGCCGCCACCTGTGCGAGTTGAGCCGGTTCGGGAACCGCACCCACCGTCAGAGAGGCACGACCTGCCGAGTCGGGATTCACTCCGCCCACCCCCTCCGTGAGAAACTGAAGCGTGGCGTTGGCACCGTCCCCTGGGGTCGTCCAGTCGCGGGTGCTCCCGTCGAGAATCACGCTGGTCCGGAACTGTCCGTACTCGGTCCCCAATCCGGGGGCGAGGGAGGAGGTGGTCAAGGAGGGGAACCAGTACATCTGGAGCGGGTCCCCGGCGGTCCATTCCCCCGACAGGGTCAGGCCAGTGACCGGAAGGCTAATCGTCCCATCAGAATTCAGTGCTGCTCGCACGATCACAAGGTCGTCGCCGCTGGCAAAGCTATCCGGGGTGGGCGCACCGAAGAGGAGGTCCGACGTGCTGGCCGTGACCAGAAACAGGCTTCCCGCTGGGGCGAGGGATCCCATCGAGGTCTGGAGCTGCGACGCATCGAAGTTGATCGCGATATCGCCGCGGACCGGCGCCAGCATCCCGACCAG
>JBBQML010000482.1:0-4675 GCA_038328885.1 Verrucomicrobiota bacterium
GAGCGTCGACGGCCTGGCGTGGCGCCGGGCCAAGGACACCCCGATCCTGGCGGTGCAGGACCCGGACTGCGCTCCCTGGGAGAAGGACTGCACGTACCAGCCGTGGCTGGTGGAGCACCAGGGGCGGTTCTTCGATTTCTACAACGCCGCCGAGGGCGACCGGGAGCAGACCGGCCTCGCGTTTTCCACCGATCTGCTGAACTGGATGCGCTATCCCGCCAACCCGGTGGTGCGCAATCGAGTCGGCGGCTACGACGAGCAGTTCGCCTCCGATCCCAAGGTGTTCCGCGACGGCGACCACTGGGTGATGTTCTATTTCGGCGTGGGGCGTGGGGGCGCCCACATCATGGTGGCCTTCTCGCGGGACCTCGTGCATTGGACCGCCGATCCGGAGCCGCTCTACCGGGCCGGTGGCAATCCCAGCGGCCTGGACCGGCAGTACGCCCACAAGATCTCGCTCGTTTACCACCCCGGGAGCGAGACGTTCTACCTCTACTACTGCGCGTGTGGGAGCCAGGGCCGTGGCATCGGCCTGATCACCAGCAAACCGTTGCCGCGCGTGCCACCCTCGCCGACGGTCGAACCGAAGCCGACCACCCTGCGGGCCATCCAGGATCCCGCGACCGGACAGGTCGAGCTGAGCGAGGACGGACGCCCCGTGCTCCGCTACAACTTCCGGACCGTCGAACCCGGGGACGTTCTGGCCCAGGTGACCGAGGGCAATCGCATCTACGCGCGCGCCCGCAGCGACTACGTCCACCCGCTTTACGGTCTTCGCGGCGAGGAACTCACCCGGGACTGGTCGCTCGATCATCCGCATCACCGGGGGATCTACTGGGCGTGGCCCGAGGTCGAGTTCGGTAGCGAGCGCGGCGACCTGCATGCCTTGCAGCGCGTCTTTGCCCGGCCCGACGGTGAGCCACGCCTGAGGAGCGGACCCGAGTTCGCCGAGGTCGAGGCCGGCAACCTCTGGCGCTGGGAGGATCGTTTGCCGATCGTCCGGGAGCGGGTCGTGATCCGCGCCTACCCGGCCACCGCCAGCGGCCGGGAGGTGGATTTCGACTTCGAATTCGTCGGGCTCGAGGAAGGGGTGACCATTGCCCGTCGGGAGACCCGGCTTTACGGCGGCCTCAACGTCCGGCACGCCACCCCCACGAACCAGGTCATCACGGTCCACACCGATCCGGCCGGCGCGGTGCCTCGCCGGGCCTGGTCGGATCTCAGTGGCGCCTTCGGTGGTGCGGCTGGACTGCCGGTGTCGGGTCTGACCCTGCTGCAGCATCGCGACAATCCCGAGTACCCGGGCGATTGGGTGAAGTACCCCGAGTTGTCCTGGTGCCAGCCCACGTTCCCCACCGCCGGCACGCGCTACCCGCTGCGGCCCGGTCAACCCCTCCGGCTTCGTTTCCGGCTGCGGATTCACGACGGTCCCGCGCCCACGCCCGACGAGGCCGCCAGGCTTTGGGACGCCTATCACACGCCCGCGCACGCGCCGACTGCCGAACCCAACTCGCCGTAGGTCACCGTCCAGGCCAGATCAGTCCCCCCCGCCATGAACCCAGCACCCGGAGCCTCCACCACCACCACCACCACCCGCCGCACGTTTCTCCAGACGACCACCACCGCCACGGCCACGGCGGCCGTCGCCTTGGCGGCGCCGCTGGGGATGTCCTCCACGGCCCGGGCCGCCGCGCGGCCGGTCGGGGCGAATGGACGCATTCATCTGGGACTCATCGGTTGCGGGGCCATGGGACGGGCCAACCTGGGCGAATGCGCGAAACACGCGGACGTCGTTGTCACCGGCGCCTGTGACGTCTCGAAGTCGCGACGGGACGAGGTCGTCGCGCAATTCCCGGACACCTGCAAGCCCTATGCCGACTACCGGCAGATGCTCCAGTCTCCGGACCTCGACGCCGTGATCATCGCCACGCCGCCGCACTGGCATGCGCTCCAGGCGATCGAGGCCTGTGAAGCGGGCAAGGACCTCTACCTGCAGAAGCCGATGACCCTGCATCTGGGCGAGAGTCTCGCGGTCCGCAACGCCGTCCGGCAGCACGCGCGGGTCTGCCAGGTCGGCACCCAGATCCACGCCGGGCAGAACTACCGGCGCGTGGTCGAGTATGTGCGCGCCGGGAACCTCGGACCCGTCGGCGTGGTGCGGAGCTACAACGTGATGAACCAGGGACCCAAGGGGATCGGTCGGGCCCCGGAGACGCAGGCGCCGGAGGGCCTCGACTGGGACTTCTGGTGTGGGCCGGCACCCCGGCGGCCGTATCATCCGCTCCTGGCGGCCGACTCCTACCATCATTGTTCGTGGATGGACTACAGTGGTGGTTGGACCCCGGGCATGGCCCCGCACATCATCGACCTGCCGATCTGGGCGTTGGATCTAGGCTTCCCGCTGGTCACGAGTGCCTCGGGCGGGCGACTCGTCGTGAAGGACGACGGCGATGCCTACGACCAGCACGAGGTGCTCTGGCAGTATCCCAGCCTGACCCTGACCTGGATGTCGTCCCTGACCAACAGCTTTGACTACTCCACCTGCCGGGAGGCCCCGCCGGCGCGCCGTCTGGGCATCCTCTTTCACGGCTCCGACGGAACGCTGCTGACGGATTACGGGAACTTCCGGGTCGTGGCCGAGGGCGACCAGATGAAGGGGAAAACGCCGCCACCGGAGACGATCCCGCCGTCGCCGGGGCATGAGCGGGAATGGCTGGACTGCATCAAGACGCGTCGCGCGCCCAGTTGCAGTCCCGACTACCATGTGAAGGTGGATGTCCCGATCGTGCTGAGTCTGCTTTCGCTGAAGCTTGGGCGGTCCATCCGGTTTGATGCCGCGACCGAGCGCATCGTAGGCGATGCCGAGGCGGCGAAGTTGGCGGTGCCGACGTACCGGGCGCCGTGGAAGTTTCCGGCACGATATTTGTAGGGTGGGGATGGCGGCGTTGGATCGGCGCCAGCGTGTTGGGGCCCGCGTGGGCTCCCGGTGCGGAATCCGGGAGGCGGTTCCGATGGAGCGGAGCCCTCCAGGGACCCGGGTAGGGGCGGCATGAATTGGGGCCGGATGGCGGTTGGCGTGAGGGTGGTGGCATGGCAGTCTGGTGGCCGTGGAACACGATCCCACAGACGAGTGGCAAGAGTGGTTCCGACTCTCGCCGCTGGATCGCTGGGGTGAGAGCATGAAGCTCTGGCCACAGTACCTTGCCCAGGGAGGCAGCCTTGATCCCGAACCCGATTCACAAAGTCCTTTCGACTTTCCAGAGCTGCAAGGTGCGCGCGCTGTTGATGGGCGGTCAGGCCTGCGTGTTTTACGGCGCGGCGGAGTTTAGCCGCGACACGGACTTCGCGATTCACGCGGACGTGGCCAACCTGGAACGGCTGCAGCAAGCGATGGGGGAGTTGCAGGCGTCGGTGATCGCGGTACCCACTCTGTCGCTGGAGCATCTGCAGCAGGGACACGCCGTGCACTTCCGCTGTCAGCACCCCGAGGCCCGAGGATTGCGCGTGGATGTGATGGCCAGGATGCGAGGCGTGGCGGACTTCGCGTCGCTGTGGGAGCGTCGCACCACGCTGCAAGGTGGCGACGGGACGATCTATGAACTGCTGTCACTGCCTGATCTCGTGCAGGCGAAGAAGACCCAGCGCGACAAGGATTGGCCGATGATTCGCCGTCTGATTGAGGCCGACTCGGCGGCCTCCACCGGGGAGCCGAACGCTGCTCAGGTGCAGTTCTGGCTCCGCGAGTCTCGCACGGTGGGGATGCTGATCGCTTTGGCCGGACGCTTTCCAAAGGTGGCAAAGGGGCTCGCTGCGGAGCGGCCGCTGCTCGCCCTGGCCCGGGACGGCGACGAGCGGGGTCTGGAGGACGCGCTCGGGTTGGAGGAGCGAGCCGAACGTGTCGCCGATCGTGCCTACTGGGCGCCGCTGAGACAGGAACTGGAGCGGATGCGGTGGGCGTGAATCCCGGATCTCTCACCACCGGAAGAACCGGTAGGGATCGTCCCATTCCTCCGGTTGATCGAGGTGGAAACCCTCCAGCCACCGTTTCTCTCCCCGCGTGGGAACCACCGGGCTCCCGAAGCGATCGAGCAGGGGCGTGGCGCTGGGCACCCCCAGGTTCGCTGCCAGGCGCGAGAGGAGAAACGACACGCGGCGTTCGGTCCGTTTGAGGTTCATCGACCGGTGGCCGTCGAAGCGCCAGGGGACGACCTGGCAGTAGACCACGCCTGGCTGCTCGGCGAGCACTCCATTCCCACTGACCCGGGCGCCGCCGGTGACGAGCGGCACCTCGCGTGGCTCGCGCAGATGCAGGTCGGCCGGCCCAACGCCTGCCAGCATCGAGTCGTGGCCGAACGCCTCGAAGCCGGTGGAAAGGTGCTCCCCCTGACGCACCGTTGCGGTCAGCCACGGCAGGGCGTCGAGGTCCGGCTGATCGAGGCCGATCGCCAGGACCTTGCCACCGGCGGCCAGCCAGTTCCTCGGAGCGTTCGTCGACGCGGCCAGTTGCAGGCCACCTCCGGGGCCGACAATCAGCACCTGGCTCGGGTCGGGTTCCTTGCCTGCCCAGGCGTTCACCCGGAAGCCCAGTGCTGTGAGGCGCTCCCGGCCGGCGGGGTCTCCGACGTAGACTCCCTCGTGCCTGGGTGAGCCCTTCCAGTCCGACACGTAGCGCAGG
>JBBQML010000483.1:0-4656 GCA_038328885.1 Verrucomicrobiota bacterium
CCCGGCGGCTACCGCTTCTCCCCCACGGACCGCCGCGGTGAACTGCCCCTCGCCATCGCGGTCGAGCGCGGCGCCCTCCCAGGCGTCGCCACCAGCCTGGGAACCACCCGCATCGTGGCCGTCGGCGATTCCTCCTTTCTCGCGAACCAGTTGATCGAATGGAGTGGCAACCGCCACTTCGCCGCGTCCGCCGTCAACTGGCTGCTCGACCGCTCCCACCTGCTCGGCGGCATCCAGCCCACCCCGATCCGCACCTACCAGGTTGCCATGACCCCATTCCAGAACCGCATGTTGCTCCTCTTCCTGCTGGCCATCCTCCCCGGCGGGGCGCTGGCCGTCGGTTTCTTTGTCTGGTGGCGGCGCCACTGAACGCCCCCCGCCCGCCCACCCCGCTCGCGTGCTTCGATGAACTGGCGCACCACCTTCTGGCTCACCGCAACGGCCCTCCTGCTCGGGCTGTTCATCCTGCTCGTGGAGCGTCCCGCCCGCCTGGCTCGCACCCGGGCCGATGCCAAGGTACAACTCGTCCCCGACTTCAACCCCGGCTCGGTGACCGCCATCGAGATCCGCACGACCAACAGCAGGGTGACCGTGGTCAGGACCAACGGGCTCTGGGAGATCCTCGGCAACGAGCACCTCCCCGCCCGGACGCCCCTCATCGAAACCCTCCTGCAGCAGGTCATGGACCTCCAGGGCCGCTCTATCCTCTCCCCGGCCGAGCTCCGCAGCCGCCCGAAAGCGACCTCCGATTTCGGACTAAACCCACCCACCATCACCGTCACCCTGCGCCGACCATCCGATAACGTCGAACTGCTCCTCGGTGTCCGAAGCCTCAGCGGCACCCAGGTCTATTACCAGGTGGCGGGCGTTCCCGGGATCTTCACGACGGAGGCGGGCTTGCTCGACCGCCTCCCCCGCACGGCCGAGGGGTGGCGCGACGCCACCCTCCTGCCACTCGATCACCTCGCCTTCGACCGCATCCGGGTGACGTCGCCCGGCGCGGCGTTCGCCCTGTCGCGGAGCCCGACCAACGGCCTCTGGGAAATGACCGAACCGCGCCCCGCCCGCGCCGACTCCATCCGGGTAGGGCTCCTCCTGCGCAAACTCGGCCTGCTCCAAGTCTCGCACTTCCTCTCGACGACCTCCGCACCCGCCCCGGAGATTGCCGGCCTCCGTCCCCCCAGGCTCTCCCTCAGCCTCACCCGCGGCAGCAACGAGGTCTTCGGCCTCGCCTTCGGCAGGGCACTCACCAACACGGCCGCCCCGGAGGTCTACGCCCAGCGCCCCGGCGAAGCCGATCTCCTGGTCGTCCCGGCGGAAGCCCAGGAGCTCCTGCGCATCTCCTACAAGGACCTCCTCGACCGCCGCCTCGTCCGCTTCGACCGCACCGCCGTCCGTGAGGTCGTCTTCGAGGGCCCCGACGCATTCCGACTCGTCCAGACCAAGGACGAGTGGCGCGTGCTGCCGGCCGATTTCCGCGCCGACCCCGAGCTCGTCGCCGGCCTGTTCAATCAACTCGCCACCCTGGAAATGCTCGACCTCGCCAAGGAGGTCGTCACTGACCTTGATCTCGCCACCTACGGACTTGCCCCGCCGGCAGGCCGGATCGTCCTGTTGGCGAAGGCCGGTGACACCAACACCGTCCTGGCCCAACTCGAGACCGGTGCACTGCGGGACAACCGCACGTTCGCGCGGATCCCCGGCGAGCAACCGGTCTACCAGTTGAACCCCGCCGACCTCGATGAGCTGCCCCGTCACCCCTGGGGACTGAGGGATCGCGCGATTTGGCGGTTCGAGTCGGACCAGGTCGCCGCCCTCACGGCCCGTCACGAGGGCCTCGACTGGACGCTTCGCCACGGCGGCACGAACGAATGGGCGGTGCCCCCGGGCGCGCTCAGTGAGCTCAATCCCTTCGCGCTGGAGGAAGCCGTGCACCAGTTCGGCCAGGCACGGGTGGTGACATGGCTCGGCGTGGGCGAGGCCCGCGCCCACAGCCTCGGGATCCGCGGCGGACCCGAACTGGTGTTCGACTTCCGCTCCACCCCCGCCCTGCCACCACTCCGGGTGCTGCTCGGCAAGGCCGGTCCCAGCGGTCGACGCTACGCCACCACGAAACTCCCCGACGGCACCCAGCCGGTCTTCGAGCTTTCCAGCCCGTTGGTGGATGACCTCTGGCGCGAAATGGGAGTCGCCGACGCGGACACACCCGCCCTGCCCTAGCCCCACCCGCCCCACCCGCCCCACCATGCCCCCCGAGTCGAAGCCCCCGCGCCGCTTCTGGGGGTGGTGTCGCTGTTCCTTCCGCTGGTTCCGGATCTCCGCCCTCGCCCTGCTCCTCCTCATCCTTCTCGCCCTCACCTGGCTCCGCCTCGCGGGACTGCCCGATTTTGTCCGCCAGCGCCTCGTCGACGAACTCGAGGAGCGCGGCGTCACCGCGGATTTCGCGAGCCTCCACTTCCAATGGTTCCGTGGCCTGGTCGCCACCGACCTCCACGCCACCTGGGGCGGCACGAACGGCCCCCGAATCCGCATCGCCGAGGCCGACCTCGATATCGCCCCACCTCCCTGGCGCTACCGGCGCGAGTTGATCCGCGGGCTGTCCGTGCGCAGCGGTACGCTCGTGCTCCCCCTCCCGCTCCCCAACGAACCCCTCGCGAAGCTGGTCGTGGAACGGGTCAGCGCCGACCTCCGCTTCCTGCCCGGAGACGCCTGGGATGTCCGCCGCCTCAGCGCCGAGGTGCTCGGGCTCAACCTCGAGCTCCGGGCCACGATCACCAACGTCACCGCCTTGCGCACCCCGCGCGCCCCCTCGGACCCCACGGGCGCCGCCCACCGCGTCCGCCTGGTGCGGTCCGTTGTGGAGGAGGTCGCCCACTGGACCACCCCGCAAGCCCCCCAGGCCCCCCGCCTCGAGGTGAACCTTCGCCTCGATGGCCTCCAACCGGAAGCCGCCGAGGGCGACGCCTACCTCGTCGTCCCCGAGGTGCGAACCCCGCACGGCGACCTCCGGAACCTCCGGACTTCCTTGCGGATCCTCCCCTCCCAAGGGTCCACCAACGCCCCGGCCCGTTCCTCCCTCATGGTCGAGTTCGCCGACCTCCAGACGGCCCAAGGCGGCGTCAGCGGCTTCTCGGCCCGCTGGGACTTCACCGGCCCGCCCCGCCCCGCCCTCTTCACCAACGTCGCCTGGCAAGCGACCGCCCAACAGGTGTTCCTCCACGGTTTCCGCGCCCGCGATCTCTCCCTCGCCGCCACCAACGACCTGCTCGCACCCCCCACCGGAGTTACCCGGGCCGACCTCGCCGCTCTGCCGCTCCGATCCCAACTCACCCTCCGCGCCCGCCAGATCGAGGCCGGCTCGCTCCAGGGCGAACCCCTCACCGCCAGCGGCGTCCTCGCCTCCCTCTTCGCCGAACATTCGCTCTCTACCAACCTCCCCGGCCAGGTCCGCGTCGCTGCCGACATCGATCACCTCTCGGGTGTGCCTGGCAGAACCGGCGCCCTCCGCACCCAGGTCGACCTCGCCCTCCGTCCCGACCCCGGCACGATCCCTCCGAACCTCGCAGGCTGGCGGTGGCTCTGGCCCTACGCGGGCTCGGTCGAGTTATCCCTTGCCGAAGCCCTCCTCCCCGACCGACTCGCGGTCGAGCGCCTCGACCTGGCCGTCGACTGGCAACCGCCACTCGCCCGTCTGGATCGCCTCGACGCCGCGCTTTACGGGGGGCGACTCGAATCCACGGGCAGCCTCGACGTCGCCTCCCGCGAGGCCCGAATCAGCGCCACCACCACCTTCGATCTGCACGGGATCGACCCCCTCCTCAGCCCCAAGGGCCGGGAAAACTTCGACCGCTACCAGTGGCAGACCCCCCCCTGGGTCGAGGCCAGCGCCCGCGCCCTCCTGCCGCCCTGGAACGACCCCCGGCCCGACTGGCGGGCCACCGTCAAACCGACGGTCCAGGGCCAGGCCCGCATTAAGGTCGGAGCCGGCGGGTTCAAGGGAGTGGACTTCGACACCGCCGAGTCCTCCCTCTCCTTCGATGGCACCCTCCTGCGCCTCCCCGATATCCGCACGTCACGACCGGAGGGAACCCAGCAGGTTGCGGTGGAGTACAACGTCGACACCCGCGAGTACCGCGTCGACGCCATCGGGACCGTCCACCCGCCAGTCCTGCGGCCGTTGATCGGTGAGAAGAGCGCCGAGGTCCTCGACCTGTTCGAGTTCAAACAACCGGTCGCCGCCGTGGTGTCGGTCTGGGGCCCCTGGAGCGAAGGCGATAGCCAGTCCATCATCGGCACCGTCCAAGCCACCAACCTGATCTTCCGCAGTCAGGGTTTCGACCGACTCGAGGCCACGGTGACCTACACCAACCGGTTTCTGCTCGGCACCGGAATCCGGTTGCACCGGGATGGCGCCGAACTCACCGCCCGGTCGGTCGGCTACAACTTCGAGACCGACCACCTCGCGCTGACCAACGTGGTCAGTCGTCTCGACCCCAGGGTGGTGGCAGCCGCCATCAGCCCCGGGTTCCCCGAGAAGCTCAAACACTACCGCTTCGATACCCCCCCCCTGGGGGGGGGCGGCGGCCCCCACCCGCCGCCCGCCCCCCGCCCCCCCGCGCGGGGATTATAAGGGCGGGGCGGGGCGGTCCACGAATG
>JBBQML010000484.1:0-4654 GCA_038328885.1 Verrucomicrobiota bacterium
TGGTTCGCTTGAGCGTCGGGATCGAGCACCTCGATGACCTCGTGGCCGACCTCGACCAGGCGCTGGCGAAGGCCACGGCATAACCACCGCGGTGACACAGCCAGACCACGCAATGCGGGCTCACGCGGAGGCCGCGGAGAATTCCTGAGATAGTCAACAATTTAGATGCGACCCCAAGGAGGGACTCCCCTGGTCAAGATGGCGCCGACCGGCGAACGCCCGGAGGACTGAGCGGCTTTACCGCACCACGATCGGCCGGACCCGAATGTTCCGGAACCGCACGAACTGCTTCGTCAGGTCGCCGCCGCCGTGGACCTGAACCGCGATCCCGCCGGCGTCGGGATGACGCTTCTGCGGCTCGGTCCACTCCATGATCTTCACCCCGTTGATCCAGGTGGTGACGGTCGGTGGGTTGGCCACGATCCGGGCCCGCAATTCGTTCCACTGGCCGTGCCGCCAGAAGAAGGGCCAGGACTCAGGCTTCACGGGGAACGCCACGGGCGCGTTGGTGAGGACCTGAATCTGGGTCACCTCCTTCAGGAACCGGAAATTCGAGAGGCCAGGTTTCCCGCCCAGTTTCCCCTCGCCGTAGATCCCCATGAGGTTGCCCCCGCTGTGGTAATCGATCATCGCCTGGTAGGCGGTGCCGTCCTCGGTGCTGCGCAGGAACAGCCCGCTGTCGGGACCGAAGTCGTTGTTCATCTCCAGCACGACCTCGAAATCCGTGAACAGTTCGTCAGTGATCAGGATCCCGCCATTGCCCGGGATGTCCTGGGAACCCACGATCGCCCCATCCTCGACCACCCAGCGGCCACCCGTCTGGTGCCCGCTGGCGGCGCTATGCCCGGTTTTGGCGCTGGTATGCCAGCCTTGCAGGTTCCGACCATCGAACAGCACCCGCCAACCCTCGTCGGCGGCGCGACTGGGCGGCGTCCCGAACGTAGCGCCGAGAGCCAGGAGCAGGATGGAAAGAGCGCGAGTGGAGGGCAGGGTTCTCATAACATGGGGGGATGGAACTGGGATGGGTCGAACCGAGTTCTCCCACGTCGGAGGCCGTCCCGCCAGCCCGCCGTGACGGGGCGAAGGATTTCGGATCGAGCGGCGTTCTCCGGGTGATATGAACCAAAGCCGTCACCTGCCCAATCTCGCTCTCCTGAGCCTCGGGTTGTTTCTCGCCGCGACCGAGCTGACGCCCGCCGACTTCCCGGCGCTTCCTCCGGTGCCTACCCGCGCCACCGGGGAAGACCTCATGTTCGCCGTGACCCGGCCGGATTCCGTGGAGATGGCCCAGGGGGACCCGGCCCTGCTGGACCTCCTGCCAGGGGGCGTTGGCTTCATTGGCGACGGCGAGGACCGGCGGTTGGTCTGGCTGGCCGGGGATGCGACCTTCCCCGCCGCGGGACCGTAGTTCCGCCGACCTACACCCACTCCATCACCGCCGCGCCGAAGGTGAACCCGCCCCCGAAGGCGCAAAGCCCGGCGAGGCCCCGGGGTTCCTCCCGGATAAGGTCGGCGAGCACCGTGGGGATCGTGCTGCTGCTGGTGTTGCCGCTGTGACGCACGCGGTTTACCAGACGCCCGGGCGGCAGCTTCAGGCGCTGATCCACCGCGTCCAGAATCCGACCGTTGGCCTGGTGCGGCACGATATGGGTGAGAGCTTCCACGGCCACTTCGCTCTCCGCACACGCCTGCTTGAGCAGGGCGATCAACTGGCGAACCGCCATCGGGAACACCTTGAGCCCATCCATGTTGACCGTGGGATTCGAACGCCGACCATGGTGCAGAATCGTGCCGTCCTCGCCGCGCGCGCTCAACACGGGGCGATGCAGGTGCGCCCGGGAGGAGGCAAACTTCGCCGACGACGGCCCATGCACCACCGTCGCCGTCGCGGCATCGCCGAACACGATCGCGGTGTCGAAATCGTTCGGGTCCGTGAACTCGCTCATCGCCTCGGCGGTAACCACGAGGATGTTCGCATCGGGTTTCGACCGGCAGAAATCGAAGGCCGACTGCAGCGCGTAGAGGTACCCGGTGCAGGCGGCCAACACGTCGCTGGCGGGGATGTCCCTGGTTGCGCCGTCGCGGCTCAATTCATGGTGCAACAGGCAGGCCATGCTGGGGCTGATCGAGATCGGGGTGCTCGTGCTGACGAAGATCGCGTCCAGGTCGACCAGGCCGAGACCGCTGTCCCTCAACGCCGCCCGCGCCGCCTGCGCCGCGAGCGAGACCGCCGATTCCCCGGGAGCC
Organism: Verrucomicrobiota bacterium; assembly: GCA_038328885.1. GTDB lineage: Bacteria > Verrucomicrobiota > Verrucomicrobiia > Limisphaerales > CAIMTB01 > CAIMTB01. The sequence goes on from JBBQML010000484.1 coordinate 2,248, forward strand.
AGGATCCGCCGGGTCTCGATGCCGGTGCGCTGGTAGATGTCCTGGGCCACCCGCCCGGGGAACCGCTGCACCAATTCCTCATTCGTCACCACCCGGCCGGCCGGAGCCGCGGCGATCGCGGAGATGCCAACCTTCACCCGCCAGCCGATCGCCCGATCGGGCACGACGACGCTGAGGTCGCGCGGCATGGGAAGCACCGGGCGGCGGATCAGGACCGGGGTGCGCTCGACCGGCACACGCCTCGGAATCGCGGGCCCGGTTTCCCGGCGCTGCTGGATCCGCGCCAGCGGGCTGCCAATGGGCACCTTCTCATCGAGCCTGAGCCGGTCCCGGATGATACCCGCGACCGGGGCACGCAACTCGAAGGTCGCCTTGTCCGCCTCGCAGTCCGCCAGGAGATCGCCAGCCTCGATCGACGCCCCCTCGCCCACCCGCCACTCGACCACCGACACGCTCTGGTCAGCGGGACTGCTGCCCACCGCTTCGAGCACGTACACCCCCTCCGTCCCGCTGACATCGTCCGTCCAGGAGAGGTCGAGATCACAGAGGTCGGCCGCGGCCTCCAACACCCGCTTCAGGTTCGGCAGGATCTCCATCTGGCTGACGTAGTTCGTCGGCGGGTAGGTGTCGGGACGTGTCACCCGCCGCGCCCGGACCGGCCTCGGGCAGGCCTCGGTCACCGCACTGACGACCTCCGCGCCGAACCCGCAGGTGAGGTTGTCTTCGTGCACCACGACCAGGCGCCCGGTGCGGGCGACGCTGGCGACGACCCCCTCGCGATCCCAGGGGCTGAGCGACCGGAGATCGATCAACTCCACGCCCACCCCGGTGGCCTGCAGGACCTGCGTGGCCCGGGTGCAGAGGGGAATGGTGCTGCCCCAGGTGACGAGGGTGAGTTCATCGCCCCGCGTGATCCACCGGGCGGTGCCGGGCTGGATGATCTCCTGCAAAGCGGCCAGGGGAGCCGCCACCACCGGGTCGTTCAGGCACACCTTCGGATAGAGAAACACCGTGGGTCGCCCGGTGGCCTGGTTCGCGAAAGCGGCGTTCAGCAATCCCGCGGCATCGGCCGCGGTGCTGGGCATGACGACGTCGATGCCCGGCAGGTGCGCCAGAATGCTCTCGAACGTATGCGCGTGAAACGGCCCGAGCCCCGGCCGGTAAGCCCCGCAGGGCGACAGCACGATCACGGGGGACTTCCACCCCCCCGCGCTCCGCCAGTAGATCGACCCCAGTTCGCAGGCGATCTGGTTGAACGCCATCGGCACAAAGTCCGCGAACTGGATGCACGCCACCGGCCGGCCACCCGCCATGGCCCGGCCGATGCCGACCCCGAGGATCGTGGCCTCGCTGAGGGCGGAGTTCTGGACCTGGGCCGGGAAACCCCGGCTGAGGCCGCGGGTGAGCCCGAAGACGTCGCCTTTCGGGTCTTCGATGTCCTCCCCGAAGAGCGTCACGCGACTGTCATGGGCGAGGTGGCGTCGCAGGACTTCACGCATCGCCTCCAGCATCGTATGGGCCCCGTTGGCGCCCGCTGCGGGCACCGGCACACCCGGCGTCATCTCACCTGCCGGCGGAGCTTCCACCCCGGTGGCCGCCGGCGGGCGCGCGTCGTGGTTGACGGGCGGGTTGGCCGTGTGCAACGCCCGGTCCGCCGCCGCGCGGACGTCCCGTTCCACCGCGTCCTCGAGGGTGACGAGCTCCGCCTCCGAGATTCCTCCCGCGAGCAGGCGGGCGCGCAAACGAGCCACGGGATCCGCCGCCGCCCGCGCCCGCTTGATCTCGGCCTCGTCGCGATACTGGCGTTCGTCGTCGGCGTTCGTGTGGTGCGTGAGCCGTTCGACCTCGAGAATTGCCAGCGCCGGGCGCCCCTGCCGCACCTCGGCCACGATCTCGCCGAAAGCCGCCTCGCAGGCGAGCGCATCCCGGCCGTCGAGCCGGCGGATGGGCAGCCCGTAGAACTCCCCCACGGGCCCGCTCGGCAGGTGGTAGAAGGTCTTCCCCGCCGTGCGCGTGGAAATCCCGTAGCCGTTGTCCTCGATCAGGAAAAGCACCGGCAGGCTGGCCCGCACCGCCTCCGCCACGGCCTCGTAGAACTCGCCTTCCTGCGTGGTGCTGTCGCCGTTGCAGCAGAACACCAACGGAAGGCCACCTGCCGGCGGGGTCGGCTGGTGGGCCGTGCCGGCCTCCGCTCCGTTGCGGCCCGGCCGGGAGGAAGCGGCGTCGGTCACGCGACCCTGGGCGTCGCGCCGGGCTCGGGCCACGAGTTCGTGGGCCACCCCCACACACTGCAGCGCGTTGTTGGCCACCGGACCGACCATCGGCATGACCTTGACGTCCGGCACGCTCAGGTGCGCCCCCATCTGCCGCCCCTCGGAAGTGGAGCCCGCCGTCGAAAGGAGCCCGT
>JBBQML010000485.1:0-4646 GCA_038328885.1 Verrucomicrobiota bacterium
GGGACATCCTGAATGTATCCGTCGACGTGCCGGGCAATCCGGGGGCCAGCCAATTGTATTACTGGGTCGGCGGTCCCGACGCTGCCTACCTCACGCACTTCTACGCCAGCAGTTACAATGGATGGGGGGAGTCATCGCCGGTCACCCTGCCTGCGGATGGGACCTATTTTGTCTATGCGCGCTACAATTACGATTTCCAGGGGGAGTACCGGCTGCGGGTAACGCTGCTTCGCGATGGCATCCAGTCGGAGCACGAACGCGGCAACAACGACAACCGGCCGAATGCCGACGTTCCCGCCTTGGCCCTCGTCGCCGGGAAGCAGGTCGGCACGGTGTGGGGCTATATCGGTGTCGGGGAAACTGAGGGTGACTACTTCGCGCTCGGCAACCTGACGGAAGGCACGAGCATCACGCTCGGGCTGCGCAAGCCCGTCCTGAGCCCCCTCGTCGGGGTGATGGAGATCTACCGGAACGACGGCACCAAGGTGACGAACACGGTTCCCGGCGAGACCAGCCTTTCCTACGCGGTTCCGGCCGGTGGCAATTCGGCTTACTTCGCCCGCGTGGTGGCCGACAGTGGTGCCGGCCTCTCGTCCCAGTACCTTCTCGACATCGAACTGGCCGATACCCTCGCGCCTCAGATCGTCTCGGTGAACCTGCCCGCGGAAGGCACCTCGGCCACCAACGTCATCAACCGTCTGATCGTCGGGTTCAGCGAGGACATGCTCGCGTCGACAGTCACCAACGCCCCGGCCAGCTACGAGTTGCGTTCGTCCGTGAACGGCACCTTCGGCGATGCCGACGATGCGCTCTATACGCTGGTTCCGGAGGGGTACACCACCGGGTTGACCGCCGGGTACACGGTCACGGACGGCCCGCTCCAACCGGGCAACTACCGGTTCACGGTCCGCGTGACACTACGGGACAAGGCCGGCAACCCGTTGTCGGCGGAGTACGTTCGGACCTTCACGGTCGTGCCGGTGCTGCTGTTCGGGGTGGAGAACCGACGGAACGACACCCCGGGTTTCGCCACTCCGCTGGGCGCCCAGGCCGGGCCTGACGGCACGGGCGCGCTGCTGGTAAGCCACGGTACGGAAGCCAACCCGTTCGACGTCGCCCTCGCCGACTTCAACCGGGACGGCAAGCCGGACCTCGTGACGGCGAACATCACCAGCGATGACGTGAGCGTCTTCCTGGGGCGCGGCGACGGAACGTTCCAGTTGCCGATCACTCTCGCCGCGGGCGACGGCCCGATTTCGGTCGCTGCCGGCGATCTCGATGGGGACACCTTCGCGGACATCGTGGTGGCCAATCGGAATGCCGCTTCCATCAGCATCTTCCTGGGCGACGGGGCCGGTGGCTTCGCCGCCGCGACGACCGCCGCCGTGGGGACCGGCCCCCGGAGCGTGCGGTTGGCCCAGTTGGGCGGCGACGGCCGACTCGAGATCCTCGTGACCAGCGAAAGCCAGAACCTCGTCTCGGTTCTGACCCGGCAGGCCGATGGCTCCTACTTCCGGGTCGATTCCGCGACCGGTTCCTCCCCCTGGGGTGTGGCCGCCGGTGACTTCAACCAGGACGGCACCAACGACGTCGCGGTCGCCAACGCCGGCAGCGCGAACGTGAGCCTGCTCCTGAACCTCGGCGACGGCGCCGGTACGCTCGTCCTCCGGACCAACACACTCACCGGGAGCACTCCCCGGGATGTCGCAGTCGGCGACGTCGATGGCGACGGCAAACTGGATCTGGTGATTCTGAACGCCGGCGATCGCAGTGTCAGGGTGCTCCGGGGGAACGGCGACGGAACCGTCGCCGTCCCGGTCGCCTACGAGAACCTGGGTTCGGATCCCTACCGCCTCGTCCTTACGGACCTCGACGGTGACGGTGACCTCGATGTCGCCGTCGCGGTGTCCGGCTCGAGTTACCTCGACCGGTTGATCAACCAGGGGGATGGCACCTTCGCCCCGGTCGTCCACTACAGCGCAGCCTCCAACCCCCGAGGCATCGTGCCGGGCGACTTCAACGCCGACGGGGCGATGGATCTCGCCACGGCGAACTATGGGAGCAGCACACTCCAGATCTGGGCCGGCAACCGTGTCACCTCGCTCGCGGAGGAGCCGGCGGGACTGCTGTCCGGCTACGCTCGCGGCAACCTCTCGAGCACCGGGGACTACGACTACTGGAGCTTTTCCGCCAAGGCCGGCGACGTGCTCGGCATCGCGGTCGAGGTCCCGGGCAACCCGCCCGCGAGCCAGTTGTACTACCGGGTCGACGGCCCCGGCGGCTCACAGCTCACGGATTTCCACGCCAACAGCTACTACGGCTACGGCCAGTCCACCCCCCTGGTCATCCCCGCCGATGGGACCTACACGGTCTATGTGCGGTACAATTACTCGTACTTCGGCGAATACCGGCTCCGCGTCGCGCTCACGCGTGATGGGGTCGGGATGGAGAACGAGAATGCGGGCAACAACAACATCGCCAACGCCAACCCCACCGTTCTCACGCTCGTCGGGGGCAGTCAGGCGGGCACGGTCCAGGGTTATATCGGGACGGAGGACCCCGCTGGGGACTACTACCGGCTTGGCTACCTCACCGAAGGCACCCTTATCACCGTCGGTTTAAGGAAACCCGCCAGCAGTCCCCTGACCGCGACCCTCGAGATCTACCGGGGCGATGGCACCCGCGTCACCAACACGATCACGGCGGAGACCTCGGTGGCCTACACCGTCCCCTTGGGGGGCGAGGCCGCCTATTACGCCCGGGTCCTGGCCACCGAGGGCAGCGGATTGCTGGCGCAGTACCTTCTGGATATCGAACTCGCCGACGCCGTGCCGCCGACCATCGTCTCGGTGAGTCTCCCCGGGGAGGGGACCACGGTGGAAGCCGTGGTGGATCGATTCACGATTGCCTTCAGCGAGGACATGATGAACGCCGCGGTCACGAACGCGGCGAGCTACGAGTTGCGCTCGTCGGTGAACGGCACGTTCGGTGACGCCGACGACCTGGTCTACACGGTGGCTTGCGAGGGGTACTCGGGCGGCCTGACGGCGGGCTACCTCATCACCGACGGCCCCCTGCAGTCCGGGAACTACCGTCTCATCCTGCGTACGTCCCTGCAGGACCGGGCCGGTAACGCGCTGGCCGAAGAGTACGTCCGCGTCTTCACCCTGCAGTCCGTCTCGGGCTTCGTGCTCGAGGGGCGCAGCAACAATTCGCCATTCACCGCGACCCCGATCGCCCCCGGCGCAGGCGCCGGTGCGGATGGATCGATGGCGCCCTCGCCCGGTCTGCCGGTGGGCGCCAATCCCTACGACCTGACCGCCGGTGATTTCAACGGCGACGGGAAACTGGACCTCGCCACAGCGAACATCACCTCCGACAACGTCAGCATCCTGCTGGGCAACGGTGACGGATCCTTCCAGGGCCAGGTCATCTATGGCTCCGGGGACGGCAGCATCTCCGTCGCTGCCGGGGACGTGGACGGGGACGGGAAGCTGGATCTTGCGGTGGCGAACCACTACGCGCACACCGTCAGCGTTCTCCCCGGCCTCGGGGATGGCACCTTCGGAGCGCCGACCAACACGGCCGTGGGGAACAACCCGCGCAACGTGCGTCTCGCGGATTTGGACGGCGACGGCAGACCCGAGGTCCTGGTGGCGAACCAGAGCCAGAACTACTTCAGCGTGCTGAAGCGGCAGGGGGACGGCACCTATGTCCGCGCCGACTACGCGGCCGGCAACTCCGTGTGGGGCGTCACCTCGGGCGATTTCAACGGTGATGGTCGGGCCGACGTCGCCGTCGCCAACTCCAGCAGCGCCAACGTCAGCGTGTTCCTGAATCTCAACGACGGCAGCGGGGGCCTCGCTGCGGCCGCTCATTACGCCGCGGGTAGCGGGGCCCGGGATGTCGTGGCCGGCGACCTGAACGGCGACAACCGGATCGATCTCGCCGTCCTGAATGCCTCCGCGAGGACCGTAAGTGTGCTGCTGGGCGACGGCGCTGGCGGATTCGCTGCGCCCGTCGACTACCGCAGCCTGGGCTCGGATCCCTACCACCTTGCCATGGCTGATCTGAATGGCGACGGCAGGCCCGACCTTGCCGTGGCCGTGTCTGGCAACAGCTATGTGGACCGGTTCTTCAACAACGGGGATGGCACCTTCGGTCCGCTCCGCCGCTATTCGGCTGGAGGCAATCCGATCGGCATCGTCGCGCGGGATTTCGATGGCGATGGGGTGACCGATCTCGCCACAGCCAATTACGGCACCGACAACGTCACCTTCTGGCGCGGAAACCGCGAACGCTCGCTTGTCGAGGATCCGCCCGGATTGTTCACCGGCACTGCCCGTGGCAACCTCTCCGGCCCGGACGACGTCGATTTCTGGAGTTTCAGCGCGAAGACCGGTGACCTCGTCAGTTTTGCCATCGAGAACCCGGGGTATCCGGCCAGCAGCCGGCTGCGATATCGCCTCCACCGGCCGGATGGCGCGACCCTCGTGGACTACCTGCCGGCCACGACCGGCTGGGGGCAGTTGCCCGACCCGTTGACCATCACCGAGGACGGCACGTACTACGTCTCGGTGCGGCCGAACCAGTCGTACACAGGGGAGTACCGGCTCCGGTTGTCCATCGCCCGTGCCGGCCTGCAG
>JBBQML010000486.1:0-4639 GCA_038328885.1 Verrucomicrobiota bacterium
GCTATTCCTATCTACTACGAAAAAACGCAAAGGAACCCTGTAAAGGCAATTAATGCGCCGTGTGACCACGGCGACTACGATACAACGCAAAGTAACCCCGAAAAGGTAATAAATGCGCCGTGTGACCACGGCGACTACGAGACAAGGGGCGGTTCGCTCACCCTTCGGCGGCGAGCGGAGCCAGGCAGGCACCGTGCACCGACCACCTTTGCAGGCGCCGTCCCAGCTCACGGGGCCAGTTTTCCTCCGTGCAAGTCATGAAAACCTGCCCGCGGGCGCGGTCGGCACGCTCGAGCAGGGGCATCAATCCCTCGCGCCGCCGGGCGTCGAGCTCCCCCATGACATCGTCGATGAGCAGGATCGGCGGGGAGCCGGTGAGCCCGGTGAAGTATTCGGCCTGCGCCATCTTGAGCGCAATCGCCAGCGAGCGCTTCTGCCCCTCGCTGGCAAACTGCGCGGCGGAACGATCGTTCAGCTGGAGCAGGAGGTCGTCGCGGTGCGGTCCAACCATCGTCTGTCGGAGCGCGCGCTCACGGCCCGCCGCGGCGGCCAGGTCGACGGCGAAATCGCCCTTCACCGAGCCGGCGTACGAGACCCGTAGTTCCTCGGCATCATGACTGATGCGGCGGTAGGCCAGTCGGGCCAGGGCGGACAGCCGCGGGACCAGTTCGCGGCGGTGTTCCATGATCCGGGTGCCGGCGGTGATGAGTTCCTGGGTGAAGGGCGCGAGGACGGCCGGGTCCGGGTCGGGCCGCTTGAGCAGGGCATTCCGCGCCTGCAAGGCCACGATGTAGCGTTGCAGGAGGGCCAGGTATCCGGCCTGGGTTTGCGCCAGCAGGAGGTCGAGGAAACGGCGGCGGATGCGGCCGGTTCCTTTCACCAACTGGAGATCCTCGGTGCAGAACACCACCGCCCGCAGCCGCCCGTAGTAATCGGCAAGCCGGCGGACCGGCTGGTCGTCGAGGGACAGTCGCTTTTCCGCGGGGGACCAGTAGACCTTCAGGTCGTGGTGGGCCTGGGCGACGAGGGCGCCCCCGACGAAGTAGCCCTTCGCTCCATGTCGCACCATCTGGGCTCCGCCCACACCGCGGAAGGACCGCAGTGTGGCGAGGAGGTAGATGGACTCGAGGACATTGGTTTTGCCCTGGGCGTTATCGCCGATGAGCAGGTGGAACCCGGCGCCAAAGTCCACGTCCAACCGCTCGTAATTGCGGAAGTCGCGCAGTCGCAGGTGGGCGAGGTGCACGGGTGGAGTCTACGAGCCGCGGGACTGCCAGGCGCGCCAGTTTTCGAAGGCGAAAAGCGCCATGATCAAGGTGAGAAACACGCGTCCGGTCATGAGCCCGAGCAGCGCCACGCCGGTGGCACAGAGAAAGCCGACGAGGCACGTGATGTGCAACCGGCGGTCGCCGAGGGCGGTCCGAAGCAGCAGCCCGCCGTCCAGGGGTTGGATCGGGAGGAGGTTGATCAGGGTCCAGAAGTAGTTGATCCAGACCAGGTTGACGAACATCTCGGCCACCTCGCGGGGCAGCTTGGGCACCAGGAGGAGCACGCCGAGGGAGACCGTTCCGAGCACGATGGAAGCGCCCGGACCGGCGGCCGTGACGAGGAGATCTTCGCGGCGGCTGAAGCGCGAACCGTGCATGATGGCGGCTCCGCCGAAGCCGTGCAGCACGATCTCCGGGCTGGCGCCGTACCGCCGCCCCACCGTGGCGTGGCCCAGCTCATGGGTCAGGATCGAGAAGAACACCACGATCGCCCAGATCCCGAGCCCGGCCAGGCTGGCGACGCTCCCATAGGCCTCGGGCCGCAAACCTCCACCCAGGAGGACGGCGGTGAGCCAGAACCAAAGCTCCACCCGGACGGGAAATCCAAAGACATGAAACTGCATGTCCGCCACGCCATGCCTCGCCTCGACCCAAAAAGCAATCCACGGACGCCGGGCGGCAGCAGTTCCCTCTCTCCATTTCCGTGGACAATTCGTGGAGGGTGGAGCTGAGACTATCGGCACCACCTGCCTGGGGCCGCCGCCACGACGAGGCTTGAACCTCTCCGCGGCGTGTCCGGGCGGCGTGTGCCCGTCATGAAGACCATCTCCTCGAGTTCACCTGCGGGGGCCAAACCCCCGGTCGTCGTACCTGCTCCTGCCACCCCACCGCACGGCGGACTGCGACGGCGGGCATTTCTGCGCCAGGCTGCGGCCGCGGTCGCCGGGGGCGCGGTCGGCCTTCCCTGGTTCATCCCGGCGCGGGCGTTGGGCCGGGACGGCGCCGTGGCCCCGTCGGAACGGATCGTCCTCGGTGCCATCGGCATCGGGCCGCGCGGGCGGCACGTGCTGGAGTGCATGATCGCGGAGAAGGACGTGCAGTTCGTGGCGATCTGCGATGTGCAGCGCACTCGGCGGGAGTCGGTGAAGGCGATGGCGGACACGCGTTACGGGAACAAGGACTGCGCGATGTACGGCGACCTGCATGAGTTGCTGGCGCGGCCGGACCTCGATGCGGTCCTGATCGCTACCGGCGACCACTGGCACGCGCTTGGTTCGATCCTGGCCGCCCGGGCGGGGAAGGATGTCTACAGCGAGAAGCCGTGCGGGTTGACCATGGGTCAGTGTCAGGCCCTCGACGACACGATGCGGCGCTACGGCCGGGTGTTCCAGGCGGGGACGCAGCGGCGGAGCGTGGCGAATTTCCAATTCGCCGCGCACCTCGCGCGAAGCGGCAAGCTGGGGCGCCTCCGCACCATGCACGCCTCCTGCTACCGGCCGCAGGTGAGGTTTGACTGGCTTCCCGCCGAGCCGGAACCGCCCCGGGAGGAGTGCGATTGGGACCGCTGGCTGGGCCCGTCGCCCTGGCGGCCGTTCAACAAGGCCTACGTTGCCGGCCAGTGGCGGGGGCACTTCGATTTCGACTCCGGCGCCGCGATTCTTGATTGGGCGGCCCATACCCTGGACCTCTGCCAGTGGGCGAACCAGGCGGACGAAACCGGGCCGGTGGAGTTCGAGCCCTCGGTGCCGCAGATCACGGCGCGTTACGCCAACGGCGTGGAGTTGATCCTGGATTTCCTGGAGACTCCGTTCGGAAGAAGGGAGCCGCATTATCGCACCTCCACCGGCACCTGCCCGGTGCGGTACGAAGGCGACGAGGGCTGGGTCGAAACCGGCGACAGCGGGCAGGTGATCACGCATCCGGAATCACTCCAGGCGGGCATGAAACACTTTGCCCGGGTGGCGGGGACCAACGCCTCGACCCACACGCGGAATTTCCTGGACTGCGTCAAGTCGAGGGCCCTGACCGCCTGCAACAGCGGTGTCATGCGCCACTCGCACCTCGCTTCTCACGCGGCGGCCAACGCCTGGATGCTGGGGCGCGGGGTGAAATACGACCCGGTGCGCGAGGAGTTCCCGGGCGACGAGGAGGCCAACCGGATGCGCCAGCGGGCGATGCGGGAGCCGTGGCACCTGTAGGCAAACTCCATGCGGAGCCGCTTCCGGCGGTTCCCCATCCACCCGTCCATCCGCCCAACCTTCCCCCCTTCCTCATCATGAACTGTCGCTCCGTTTCCGACTGCCGAGGCCTTTTCGGCTTGGCGTCCCTGCCTGTACTCTCGGTGCTCCTCTGGTCCTTCGCGGCGCCGGTGGCGTGCGCGGCGGCAACGCCCCGCCCGTCCGGGCTGCCCCGGGCGGAGGCGGTGGCCGACCTCATCGCCACCCTCGAGAGTTCGGGAGGGACCCTCGAGGACAAGGCCAGGGCGTGCCAGTTCCTCGCCGTGGTCGGCACCCCCGAGGCAGCCCAGGCGTTGGCCCCGTTGCTCAGCCATCCCGTATTGTCATTTTATGCGCGGACGGCACTCGAAGCGCTGGCGAACCCGGCGGCCGACGAGGTGATGCGTGCCGCGGTCAGGGAGGGAGGCCGGCTCTCGGACCGAGGGTTGGCGGGGGTGGTCCAGTCCCTGGGCGTGCGTGTCGACGCCGGCTCGGTCGCCATCCTGATCCCGCTGGCGCGCGACCCGTCGCGGGGGGTCCAGGCGGAGGCGCTTCTGGCGCTGGCCCGGATGACCACACCCGAGGCGGTGGAAGTCGTGCAGGCGGGCCTGAAGGCGCCATCGGCGGACCTCCGCCGCGCCGCTGGAGAGGCCTGTGTCGTGGCGGCGGAACGTGAGCTTCGCCGCGGGCGTGGGGCGGGAGCGGTCGCCCTGTACGATGCCGTAGCGGCCACCGAGGTCCCCGCTCCTCTCCGTCTGGCGGCGGGGCGCGGAGCGATCCTCGCGCGGGGGGAGGCCGGTCTGCCCCTCCTGAAGGCTGCTCTGGCCGCGGACGATCCCGCCACTCGCCGGATGGCGGTGGCGGTCGCACGGGAGATTCCCGGACCGGCGGCGACGGCGGTCCTGCTGGAGTCCCTGGCTCAGGCGTCCCCGGCGACGCAAGTGTTGCTGGTGCGCGCGCTCGCGGACCGGGGCGATGTTTCGGTGCGAGGTCGGGTCGAGGCGCTGACGAGGGCCGAGTCGCCGGAACTGCGCCTTGCGAGCCTCGAGTCGCTGGGCACGTTGGGTGCTGCCGCAAGTGCGCCGGTTCTGGTGGAGGCGATCCGGCAGCCGCGAGTTGCCCAGGACGTTGATACCGCTGCGGAGAGCCTGTTTC
>JBBQML010000487.1:0-4638 GCA_038328885.1 Verrucomicrobiota bacterium
CAAAATGCCGGGAACCGGATTATGCCGAGTTGGACGGGCTGATCGCTCGAAAGCCGAGGGTATTCCATGCATTCGCCAGGTTGCCACACGGCATAATCCGAGGGTCATTGTCCTTCGACTCCTGAACCTCAGGAGCAACGAAAGGACACCGATGATCGAGCAACTCTATGCGCACCCTCACCACGCGCAGCACTTGCGGCGTGGTCCCCTGGAACCTTACCTGAACGGCTATGCCCAGCGCCTCTCCGAGCTGGGGTACTCGCCAAGTCTATCTTCGCGCCAATCTCGAACTCAAGGAGCAGGCGTTAGCCAAGACGCAGCCGTTCAATGGAAGCTCGCCTCGCTACCGACCAGATGACCGACTCCCGGCCTTTCTGCAGAGCCTCTGAATATGCCGAGTTCGGATTTCGAAAAGCTCCAATTTCCGCGGCTATCGAGGGGCTTTCCCGTCCAACTCGGCATAATCCGGTTCCCGGCATTTTGCCGTTTTCCGAGGCCGACCAATGCTCCCGGACCGACTCTGACATCTCGCCGAGGGTGTGTTGGTCGACGGGGGAGCTGGCGGTGTAGAGTCCGACCTCGTCGCGCGGGGCGACGTTCGGATCGCTCAGTTCGACGGTCTCCCGTCTGACGGCGGCACAGGCCAGGACAAAGGGCTAATGGAAGATCCGGACTGCTGCCTCAAGGCTGGTAGATCTGGTCAAAAAGGCCGCCCTCGGCGAAGTGCAGGGCTTGCGCCTTCGCCCAGCCGCCGAAGGCCTCGTCGATGGTGACGAGCTTCACCGGGGCGAACTGGCTGGCGAACCTGGCGGCCACCTCCGGGAGTCGAGGGCGGTAGAAATGGCGACCGGCGATCTCCTGGCCCACGGGAGAGTAGAGAAACTCCAGGTAGGCTTTGGCGATGTCCTCGGTGTTGCGCCGCTTCACCACGCGGTCCACCCACGCGACGGGCGGTTCGGCGAGGATGCTGAGCGAGGGCGTGACGATCTCGAACTTGTCCTCGCCGAACTCCTTCCGGGCGAGGAGCGCCTCATTCTCCCACGAGATCAGGACGTCGCCGATGCCGCGCTGCACGAAGGTGGTGGTGGAACCGCGAGCGCCGGTGTCGAGGATTTCGACGTTCTTGAAGAGGCGGGCGATGAAGTCCTTCACCTTGGCTTCGTCGCCTTTGAACTCCTGCGCCGCATAGGCCCAGGCGGCGAGGTAGTTCCAGCGGGCGCCTCCGGAGGTCTTCGGGTTGGGGGTGATCACCGAGATGCGCGGTTTCACCAGGTCGCCCCAATCCTTGATGCCCTTGGGGTTCCCCTTGCGGACCAGGAAGTCGATGGTGCTGGTGTAAGGGGACGAGTTCTGGGGCAGACGCTTCTGCCAGGTGACGGGGAGGCCGCGGCCCCTCTCGGCAATCGCGTCGATGTCGGAAGCCAGTGCCAAGGTCACGATGTCGGCCGGCAATCCGTCGATCACCGAGCGGGCCTGTTTTCCGGAGCCGCCGTGGGATTGGCGGATGGTGAGGGTGTCGCCGGTCTTTTCCTTCCAGTGCCTGGCGAACGCGGCGTTAAACTCTTGATAGAGCTCGCGGGTGGGATCGTAGGAGACGTTCAGCAGGGTCACGTTCCTGCCGTGGGCCGGCGTGCTGAGCAGGTGCACGACGACGCCGAGGAGGAGGACGAGGAGCCGTTGGGTTCGGATGAAGGCTTCCATGGTGGTTCGGGTTGATCGCAACGGCTCTCAATCGGAGGGGCGGAACCGCTGGCGGGCAGTCCGGCCGACAGACACCCAGGCCGGCGGACGGCATCCCGGCCCGGTGGAGGAGTGCCGATCCAACGGAATCCTCCAGCCAAGCGCTTCCATGATCCACCCCTAAAACCGACGTCCCGATCGGGATCTCGGCCAGAGTGTGGCTTAATCTCTATTAATGCAAACGACATTTAACTTAATTTAGAATATATTGTTCATCAATAGCTTGCAGGATTTTATGAGTCGCAATTTAGTGAATCCTTAGTGGGCCAACGGCATATCGGACAGAACCCGCTCGCATGGGGGTGCGGGGGGGGTGAGGCGGGGGCGTTCGATGGGGGAGCGCTTTCGGCCGTCGGCCACTGGCGGGCGGCCGGGCGGGGAGCACTCGACGCGAGATCTGCCGGGCGGGGTGACAGGGGGCTTTCCACCGCAGTCAGCGTGGCTAAGGTCCGTCCTCGGCAATCCTTCTGATCATGAGCCTATTCCACCGCAGCACAGTCTGGCCCGGAGCGCGATGGGTGCGCCTGGGGTTGGGTTTATTCCTGATGGTCGCGGCGATCGAGTCGCCCGGCGCGGAATTGATGTCGATCCCGGCGCGGTGGCGTGAGCGCGTGCCGGCCGACACGAATCAATGGCGGGTGGTGGAGCGGAATCTGACCTGGGATCCCCAGCGGACCGCGGTGGTGGTCTGCGACATGTGGGACCGCCACTGGTGCGAGGGGGCAACAGGGCGCGTGGGGGAGATGGCGCCGCGGATGAACGAGGTACTGGAGGCGGCGCGGGCGAAGGGCATGCTGATCATCCACTGTCCGAGCGACACCCTGAAGTTCTACGAGGGCACGCCGCAGCGACGACTGGCCCAGGAGGCGCCGAAGGCGCCGAACCGGCCGAAGGGTTGGCGCAGCCTCGATGCCTCGCGAGAACCTGCGCTTCCGATCGACGATTCCGACGGTGGGTGTGACGAGCATCCCGCGTGTCGGCAGCACAGCGCCTGGAAGCGGCAGGTCGCGACGCTCGAGATCCGCCCGGGCGACGCCATCACCGATTCCGACGAGGCTTACAACCTGATGATGCAGCGGGGTATCACCAACGTGGTGGTCATGGGGGTGCACCTCAACATGTGCGTGCTCGGCCGGCCGTTCTCGATCCGCAACATGGTGCTGCAGGGACAGAACGTGCTACTGGTCCGCGACCTCACGGACACCATGTACAACTCGCGGATGGCGCCCTTCGTGAGTCACTTCGCCGGGACGGACCTGGTGACCGAGCACGTCGAGAAGTACTGGTGCCCGAGCACGACCAGCGTGGCGTTCCTTGGTGGGGAGCCTTTCCGGTTCCGGGCGGACCGGCGTCCGCGCGTGGTGATTCTGATCGGCGAGGACGAGTACCGGACCTGGGAGACCTTGCCGGAATTCGCCGAGCACGACCTGGGGTGGCGCGGGTACGACGTGCAGGTCATCCAGCAGGACCCGGCGAACAAGCACCGATTCCCCGAGCTTGTCGTCGCGTTGCGGGACGCCGATCTCCTGGTCGTGAGCCTGCGGCGGCGAGCGCTCGGTCGCGAGGAACTCACCGCGGTGCGGGCGCACCTCGAGGCTGGGCGTGCCGTGGTTGGGCTTCGCACTGCCAGCCACGGCTTCGCTCCGCGCGCGGAAGACGCGGACCAGGGCGAGGCGTGGCCGGCCTTCGACCTGGAGGTGTTGGGTGGGAACTACCGGGGACACCACGGGAACGGTTTGAAGGTGGGACTGCGGGTGGCGCCGGGCGCCGAGACCCACCCCATCCTCACCGGGGTGAACCTCACGTCCTTCGTCTCCGAGGGCAGCCTCTACCGGGTCAGTCCCCTGGCCGCGGGCACGACGCCCCTGGTGATCGGCTCAGTTGGCGATCAACCGGCGGAACCTGTCGCTTGGACGCATCTGGCGGGTGCGAAGTCGGCACGCGTGTTCTACACCTCGCTGGGGCATCCGACCGACTTCGGCCAGCCGGCGTTCCGGCGGCTCCTGCTGAACGGGATCCTGTGGGCGATGGGCGAACCGATTCCGCCCGAGGTCCGCGCGACCGTCGCCCGGGAACCATCCGGGAACGGCGGTGTGGTGGAGCGGCCAGAACCGGCGGAGAAGTCGGCCGCGACCGTCCCGCCGCTGGCGCCCGAGGAGAGCGCACGGCGCTTTACAGTGGTCGACGGGCTGGAGATGGAGTTGCTGTTGAGTGAGCCGGTCATCGCGCAACCGTTGCAAATCAGCTTCGACGAACGAGGCCGGCTGTGGTTGGTGGAATACCGCCAGTATCCCTCGCCCGCGGGGTTGAAGCTGGTCAGTCACGACCAGTTCTGGTGCGCGGTGTAAGACCGGGTGCCCCGTGCGCCGCCCGATCACGTTCGCGGGGCGGACCGTATTTCGATCCACGAGGACACCGACGGCGACGGGCTCCCGGACAAGCACACGGTCTTTGTCGACGGCCTCAACATCGCGACGGCCGCCGCGAAAGGCCGTGGCGGCGTCTGGGTACTGAACCCGCCCTACCTGCTGTTCTATCCGGACCGGAACGAGGACGACGTACCGGACGGCGATCCCGAGGTTCACCTGGAGGGGTTTGGTTTGGAGGATACCCATTCGGTGGTCAACAGCCTGCGCTGGGGGCCGGACGGGTGGTTGTACGCCGCGCAGGGGAGCACGGTGTCGGGACGCATCCGGCGGCCGGGAGCGACGAACGAGCCAGTCCAAACCCTGGGTCAGAACATCTGGCGCTATCACCCCGAGCGGCGCCGGTACGAGGTCTTCGCCGAGGGCGGCGGCAACGCCTTCGGGGTGGAATTCGACGATGCCGGGCGGATCTTCTCCGGGCACAACGGGGGCAACACGCGGGGGTTTCATTACGTTCAGGGGGGGTATCTGC
>JBBQML010000488.1:0-4634 GCA_038328885.1 Verrucomicrobiota bacterium
CGCCGCCGTGCCCGTCCACTGGTCGGCCTCGAGGTTACCCTGGAGCCAGGAAAAGACCCGTTCGAACGCGATGTCATTGCCCGACTTGAAGGACAACAGGGTACGGTGAGCCGGGACCTCGGAGGCGAGGTAGGTGTAGAAGCGGAAGTCGGCCGTGAATTTAGCGCGGGGGGCCTCCTCGCCGTCCTGGTACTCGATCCGGGCCGAGTTGCTCCGAGGCATCAGCACCGCCGTGGCTTGGGCCTCGGCGTCGGTGGCCACCGCCGGACGGACATAGTGGCTGAACCTGGCAGGGTCGTCCGGCCACTTCAGATCGTACCGATGCAATTGCTCCGGCCAGAGAATCCCCTGCTCCCCCTCGATCATCCACCACACCGACAGATCATTGATGTTCTTCGTCTCCCGCACGGCGTAGAACGTCGTCTCCAATTCGCTGCCGGTGGGGTTGTGGGAGTAGACGTAACTGTTGCCCTCGGGAGGGTTGCCGACCTTCGGATAGAGGATCTCCCCCGTCCCGCCCTGCACCGTCGGCCGAAGGAACGGATCGCCCAGACTGGTCTTGCTGTTGTTCGGAATGGCGTCGGCGATGACGTCGACGATCTCGAATCCGAGGTGCTCCCCGATCCCCGTCGCCGGGTCGAGCGGACCGATCAATTCGACGAACACCCGTCCTTCCTTGTTGGCCGCGCGCAGGACGTTTTGCGCGGGGGAATAGAACAGGGTGCCACGGATCTCCGCCTCGGCCTGCTCGGCGCCGGGATTGGACGAGCCCACCGCTCCGTCACTGAAGACCGGGGTTCCGCTCCCGACGGGCATTTCCTCCGGGAAACCGTTGTTGTAGACGACCTTGAGACTCGCGATGCGGCTGCTCGGGATGTACACCGCGAGGCCTTTGGCCGCGGCACCGTCGGTATGGTAGATCCGTCGTGGCCGCTTCACCGGGCTGGCGCTTACGACATAGGAGCGCTCGAAGATCCGATGATAAACCCCGCCCCGATCCAGCCACTTGGTGGCATCGCCGCGCTCCGCAAGGGGTGGAACGTCCGGCATCCGCTTGATCCATCGGAGCGTGGTCGAACCGGACGCGGCGGCAAACACCTCCCGCTTGGAGGGACTGTAATAGAAGCGCCCGTAGTTCTCGTTGGTCGGGTCGAGTGCCTCGGCGTTGTTCAGCGGAACACTCTCCCAATAGTCCCTGGGGAGCATCGGGCTCGCCAACTCCGCCAGCAGGCGCTCCTCCTCATCGGTGGACGGTGGCGGGATGATGCTCCCGATCAGGAACTCCGAGGCCTTGCCGACGTAGGGCAGGCCCACAATCATCGACTCAACAAACAGGCTGGTGCCGCCCGAGATCCCACGCACGACCGTGTTGTTGGACTCGATCTCCAGGATGTACCCACCCCGAACGATCCCGCCGGGGACATCGTTCCACAGGCCGGCAGCCCCGCCCGACCGGATAAGTTCGATGAAATCCTCGTTGCCCGAGTTATTGGGCTCCCCGGCATTCCAGTTGGCATAGACAAACGACTCGCCGGTCACCCATTCCCAGGCTCCTTCGACGTTCTGATCCGACCCGCCGAGCCAGCGTTGCCCGTCCCCCGCGCCGATGGCGTCCAACATCTCCTGTTGCTCCGCCGCGGAGGTGATCACCGCCAGATGTCCGCCCCGACGGCGGGCATCTTCGTCGGCCTGCGGGTACGTGAAGGCCCCGAGGATCTCGCGGAACCGCCGCTGCTTGGGATCCAGCGAAACCCCGCCGCTCTCCGCGGCGAACCGCTGCCGGATGAACCGGCCGGGAGTGATCACGGCACGGAACTGACCCGGGGTGTCCCCGACGCCGGGCGTGAACCAGGCCCCCGTGGAGATCGGGTTGAGCGCGCTGTTGGTGGCGGCGAGCTCGAACGACGCGCCCCGAACCACGCCGGGCAGGAGCACGGCCATCAGGAGAGCGACCGTCCGGACCCGCCAATCGATCGAAAGTCTCAGCATGGGTACCCTCCAGGGTTCTGACTGCGGACGGGAAGACGCCGGTTATTCCTGCCAGAGGCCGAAATTGAGCAGGTTTCCAGAGACCAACGCCTTGGGGATCCACAGGATCCGGACAATCGGATTGGCATGGTTGCCGTGGGTCCGCAGGTCCGCCCGGAGCCGCCAGGTTCCGCCCTGCGCAAAGAGCCTGATCCCTCCCAGGCTGCCGGTGCCGTTTTCGTTGAGGTCTCCATCACCCCAGTAGACGCTGCTGATCA
Source organism: Verrucomicrobiota bacterium (assembly GCA_038328885.1). GTDB lineage: Bacteria > Verrucomicrobiota > Verrucomicrobiia > Limisphaerales > CAIMTB01 > CAIMTB01. Next base: position 2,247 of record JBBQML010000488.1, read on the forward strand.
GTGGGTAGGAGTTGTTTGGACTCACCGAGGTGTCCACGTCGGGCGAGCTGAGATTGTAGGTGTACGTGTAAAACATCCCGGCCTGCAGCTTTCCCGGCGTCACGGTGCCATCCGCCAGTTTGACGGTGGTCACGGCGCCGTCGGCCAGTTTGGCGTTGGTCACCGCGGCGTTCGCGATCTTGTCGCTGTTCGCCGCGCCGTCCGCCAGCTTCTCGGTCGTGACGGCACCCGCGGCGAGGTCGGCGGTGGCGATCGAGAGATCGGCAATCTTGGCGCTGTTGACCGCGTTCGCCCCCAGGTCGGCATTCCCCACCGCACCATCCGCGATCTTCCCCGTGGTCACCGAGTTGTCCGCCAGGACCCGGGTGCTCACGGCGCCGCTGGCCAGATCAGCCTCCCCGATGGCGCCATCGGCGATCTTGGCGGAGGTCACCGAGCTGTTCGCCAAGGCCGCGTTGCCGACGGAGCTGTCCTTGAGCATCCCCGTCTCCACGCTGTTGGCGACCAGCTTCAAGGCCACCCCGCTGACGAAGCTGTACGCGCTCGGCAGCAGCCGCAGGCGTGGACTGATCCGGGTGCTGTTGATTTCGATCTCGATGTAGCGTTCCGAGTCGTTGACCCCGGTGAAAATGGTCTCCAGCCCCTCGTTCGGTTGACCGGGAACAGGACCGCCCTGGCCCAGGATGACGGAGATGTAGCCATCCTTGACACTCACGGTCTGCTTCTCGGCCCAGACCGGGTCCCCGGTCCCGGACTCCACCTCGAAGATCCGGAAGAAGACCTCCTGAGCTCCGTTCGGAATCGGGCCTCCCGAGGCGTCGAGCACCCGGGTCTGAAAACTCATCAGGGGCGGTGGACCGCCGGCCGCGGAGGCCCGGGGACTGACCGCAACCCCCAGGAGCAGGAGGGCGGCCAGCCAGAGATACCGATATCCCGACCGGGTGAGGCGGCGGGTGGGAAACGAGTGGAGTGGGCGTTTCATGACGGGCATTCGGGACGGTTGGATACGGGAGATCAATGCACGAGCAGGGTGGGCGTTGGGAGGATCCGGCGGAGCAGATAGCCCCCCCGAATCAGGTATTCCTTGAAGAACCCATCCTTGCCTTCGAGTTGGATGCGCTCCTCGTAGACCCCGGTGCGGGTGTCGCCGCCGCGGCTGAGACTTTCAAAATCCAAGGTCGCCGAGGTCGGCGTCAGGGTGAATCGCCGCCGGACACCGTAGGACTCCTCCCCGGGTCTGAGCGGCTGCTCATAGCGGGCGTCCAGGTTGTCGTGATCCGGATGGTACCCATGGACGAACGGATTGGCGATCGGGTCGGCGTAGCTCGTGATCATCTCGCCCGTCAGCCCGAAGCGCAGATCCCCCACGCTGGCGATGGGCAGGTTGGCCGGCGTCCAGGGCACGTGCACGCTGCTGATCCGCCGGATCGGCACGGTGTTTCCGGTGATCGCCGCCGGGTTGTTGGCCAGGACGAGGGCGGCCGAGGCATCGGTGGCGAAATAAACCCGTTGGAGCAGACTCACGGCGTACGCCCCGGTTCCCGTCGGAGCGGAATGCAGAATCAGCCGCAGGGGCATCGGCTTCGCCACCTTGGACATGGACTTGCTCGCGGAGGTTTGAACATACCGTCCGTCGTCCGTGATCTCGTAGCGCTCGCCGGTGGGCTGGAACCGGAAGGGGGGTGGGGAGGGAGCGCCCAACGGCTCGGCCTCCCAGTGCGTGGCGAGCACCGGGTTCTGGGTCAGCGGTGGGGGAGCGAGCAGGCTGCCTTCCACGAGGCCGGTGTATTGCCGGGCCTGCCCCAAGGCCGGGTCGCCGCTCCCCGCCCGAAGCCAGAGCAACCCCAGGTTCGCCACTGTCCCGCTGGCACGCGTTTCCCCCGTGCCCGGTTCATAGGCGTAGCCGACGACGAATGAGGGGTGAAAAGGACGCGGCCGCCAATAGGTGGCGTCCCCTCCCAGCAACACGCCAAATTCATCGTCCCCAGGTGCGGCCAGCACTCCCCCCACCGCGGCACCCGGGTACCTGACCGAGTGCTTCCGATAATAGCGTTCAGACTCCAGAAACCATTTCGTCGTGTCCGCCGCATCGGCAGGGGTGGTCTCGGCGGCTGCCTGCCGCAGCCAAATCACGGTCACCTCCCCAGCCACCCGCGAGGTCACCAACTCGCTGCCGGTTTCGTACGTAAAAGGGGCCAGGTCGGGCGCTTCCGCGGGTCGCGGGTTCCAGAATGCAGCGGTGACGCTGAGGTTCGCCCGGGGCGGCGGCGGCAACTCCTCGTCGACGAGGGGACCTTCGTAGATTGTCTCCTGGGTCGCGGGATAGGTCCCATTGAGGGGGACCGCGACCCCCGCCGCCTTGACCCAGGTGAGCTTGACCAGGTGGCG
>JBBQML010000489.1:0-4610 GCA_038328885.1 Verrucomicrobiota bacterium
ACTGGGTGGCGACGACGGGTCGGCGGGTGCATCTCTCGATGTGTTTCAACCCGAGCCATCTCGAGTTTGTGAACCCGGTGGTGGTGGGGCGGGTGCGCGCCAAGCAGGATCGGGTGGGCGACGTTGGGCGCCGCAGTTGCATGGGGTTGATCATCCACGGTGACGCTGCCTTCGCGGGCGAGGGGGTGGTTCAGGAGACCCTGAACATGAGTCTGCTCGATGGCTACCGGGTGGGAGGCGTCCTGCACATCATCGTCAACAACCAGATCGGCTTCACCACCGGACCGTCCGAAGGCCGTTCCTGCGCTTACGCCACGGACGTCGCGAAGATGCTTTCATCCCCGATCTTTCATGTGAACGGGGAGGATCCGGATGCGGTGGCGATGTGCTTGAGGCTGGCGTTGGAATTCCGCGCGGAGTTCCGGCGTGATGTCTTCATCGACATGTATGGCTACCGCCGGCTGGGCCACAACGAGACGGATGAGCCGGCCTTCACCCAACCGCTGATGTACAAGAGCATCACGAGGCGCAAGACGGTCCGTGAAGGCTACCTCGAGCACCTGCTGCGGTTGGGCGGCGTGACCCGGGAGGAGGCCGACCAGATCGCGGAACAGTGTCGGCGCCGGTTGGAGGACGAGCTTGGTGAAGCGACGAGCGAGAAGTACCAGGCGCCGTCGGAGCGCCTGCTGGGGATCTGGACGCGCAGCAGCTACGCGGGGGGGCACGAGGCGGATGCGCCCGAGGTGGAAACCGGCGTGCCCGCGGATCGGCTCTCGACGCTGCTCCTGAAGCAGGCGGACCTTCCGCCCGACTTCAAACCGCATGCCAAGATCGCAAAACTGCTCGAGGCGCGGCGGGAGATGGCGGGCGGTCGACAGTCACTGGACTGGGCGGCAGCGGAGTCGCTGGGATTTGCCACGCTCCTGACATCGGGGACGCGGGTGCGGCTCTCGGGGCAGGATGCGGAGCGCGGCACGTTCAGCCACCGGCATGCGGTACTGCACGACGTTCAGACCGGCCGCAGCTACACGCCACTCCGGAATCTCGAACCCGATCAGGCGCCGTTTCATGTGCATAACAGCCCGCTCTGCGAGATCGGTGTGCTGGGCTTCGACTACGGGTACAGTCTGGACACCCCGGACGGGTTGGTGCTGTGGGAGGCGCAATTCGGTGACTTCGGGAACGTGGCGCAGGTGATCATCGACCAGTTCATCGTCAGCGCCGAAGACAAGTGGCGGAGGCTTTCGGGGCTGACCATGTTGCTGCCGCACGGCTTCGAGGGGCAGGGACCCGAGCATTCGAGCGCGCGGCTGGAGCGATTCCTGGCGCTGGCGGCGGAGGACAACATCCAGGTTTGCTACCCGAGCACCCCGGCGCAGATGTTCCATTTGCTGCGTCGACAGGTTCTGCGGCAGTGGCGAAAGCCGCTGGTGGTGATGACCCCGAAGAGCCTGCTCCGGCACCCCGCCTGTGTTTCGAGTCTGGAGGAACTGGCGACCGGGCGATTCCGCCGGTTCCTGCCCGAGGCCACCGTCCCGCTTCCCGAGGCGAAGCGTGTGCTGCTCTGTTCAGGCAAGGTCTACTACGAACTCCTCGAGCGACGGGAGAAGCTGAAGCGGACGGACGTGGCCGTAGTACGCTGCGAGCAACTCTACCCGATCAACCTGCGGGAACTCACGGCCACCCTCGAGGGGGTGGCGGACGAGACCCCGATGGTCTGGGTCCAGGAAGAACCCGCGAACATGGGCGCGCTGCGGTTCTTCAAGGTGCACTTTGGCGACCGCCTGCTCGGTCGCTTTCCGCTGAACTACGTGAGCCGTCCGGCCAGCGCCAGCCCGGCGACCGGTTCCGGCAACGCCCACAAAAAGGAGCAGGCCCGAGTGCTGGACGAGGCGTTCAACACGCTGTTGTAGCGGTCAGCGCGTCGAGGCCACCGAAGGGTCCAGATCGACGCAGACCGCCTCCTTGGTGCTGCGAGCGTAGACGCGGCCGCCGGCGTAGGTCGGGGTCGACCAGCATTTCCCGTTGAGGATGTCCGCCCGCGCCAGTTCCCGGTAGGCACCGGGCTTGGCCTCCGCAATCACCAACTGACCGTCATCGCTGAGCGCGACCAGGTGGCGGTCGACGAGCGTGACGTTGCCCTGGCCGAAACCGTTCCGGGACCACTTCTCCTCACCGCTGGCCAACTCGATGCACTTGAGCGGGCCCTCCCCGTACTCCTTGAAGCTGAACAGGCCGTAGAGATGGCCGTCGTGGTACACCGGGGTGCTCCAGTGGTTCTGCAGCTTGCCCGGCTGACGCCATAATTCGGTGGACTTGAACACTCCCGCCTCCTGCGAGATGCGGTAGGCGCCGGCTCCCACCCCGTAGCCGGCGGAGCAGTAGACGATGTCGCCGGCGACGATCGGGGAGGCGGCGGTCGAGGTGGTGTAGCGGAATTCCTGCCGCCACAGGAGTTGACCGCTGTCCGGTCTGACCGACACGAGGCCGGACTGGGTGAAGTGGATGACTTGTCGCTCGCCGAGGATCGTGGCGACCACGGGAGTGGCATGGGTCATCTTGTCGTTCTCCGCCTTCCAGACCGTCTTGCCAGATACCTTGTCGATCCCCAGCAAGGCCTGCCCCTCACCGCCACCTGCCAGCAAGACGAGGTCGCCCTCAATGACGGGGGAGGCGGCACTTTGCCAACTGATGTTGCGGCCAGCGTGCTCAGCCACGATGTCCCTGCGCCAGAGCTCCTTGCCCGAGGCGGCCTCCGCGCACACCAGCACGAGTCGGGCATCGAGGACGTAGACGCGGGCGTCGTCGACGCAGGGGGTTGAGCGGGGGCCGTCCCCGCCGTTGTTGTCTGGCGTGCCGCTGTTCCCACCCCCATCGTACTTGGCGGAACTCAGGCTCAGGGACCACAACTCGCGGCCAGTGGCGGCATCCAGCGCGACCAGGGTCTCGCGGGGGCTGCCGTCCAGGGAACGAGTGACGAGCGTAAAGGCCCGGCCATCCGCGACGGCGAATGAGCTGAAGCCGCCGGGTGCCGGGGTCTTCCAGACTTGGCGAGGACCGCCAGCCGGCCAGGTGGTGGCGCTGGCGGGCAGTTTCTCGGTGGAGACGCCGTCGTGGCGCGGTCCGCGGTAGTTCGGCCAGTCGGCGGCCGAGGTGCCGAAGGACAGGGTGAGCAACGCGGCAGTCACGAGCGCCGGGAGGAACCGCGGGCTGGGGGTAGGTGGGTGGATCGAGTGCATGGCGAGTGGGGCGCGGCAGGGGTTGAGAGCTCGGGCGGGCGGGAACGTAGGCGCGGTTGGTCGCGAAGGAAAGCGCGCCGGGTTCCGTCCTCAGGCGGCGTCGTGGTCGGGGTGGGGGTCGGGCATGAAGAAGCCGACGATGCCCGCGACCAGGAACAGGAAGCCGATGGTGAACAAGGTGACCCGGAAATCCCGGCCCGGCGTGTAGGCGCCGAAGGCCACGGTGCCGACCGCCGCGGCGATTCGTCCGATGTTGTAGCAGAAGCCGGCGCCGGTGGTGCGGAGCAGGGTGGGGAAGAGCGGGGGCAGGAACATCGTGAACAGGCCGAAGACCCCGGACCAGAATCCGACCGCCGGCAGCCAGAACTGGGCGAGCGACACGGCGCTGCGATCGACCGCGAAGGCCACCCACGTGGTGACCGCGAAACCGGCGAACATCACGGTCAGGGCACGGCGGAAGCCGAGTTGGCGGGCGAGCCAGCCGGCAAAGAAGTTGCCCACAATCGACAAACCGATGACGGCGGCGAAGGTCGTGGAGACGAGGCGGTTGATGGCGGCCGGGTCCAGCGTGGCCACGTCCGGCAGGTGACGGAGGTGTTGGGGATGCCAGAACATGAACGCCCACCAACCGGACAGGGACGCAGAGCAGACCAGGATCGTCAGCACCGTCGTGCGGGCGACCGCCCCCCGGAAGAGGTCGCTTACCGGCGGCTCGGGAGTGGTGCGGGCCTGTTTGGCCGCGCGCCATTCGGCGGGTTCGGGCACGTGGCGCCGAATCCAGAAGACGAGCAGGGCGGGCAGGATGCCGACGAGGAAGACGTATCGGGGTTGGGCGCCGCTGAGGAGGTAGCCGGTGAGGCAGGCCAGCAGCACACCGAGGTTGACCCCGGTCTGCAGGACGGCGGCGATCCAGGGACGCCAGCGTCGGGGCCAGGTTTCGGCGAGCAGCGTGGAGCCGACCGCCCATTCCCCGCCGATGCCGAGCGCGGCGACGAACCGGAAGATGAGCAGGTGCCACCAGGTTTGGGCGAAGAACGAGAGCCCGGTGAAGATGGCATAGGTGAGAACCGTCAGGCTCAGCGCCCGGCTGCGGCCCAGGATGTCGCCCAGCCGTCCGAAGAACGCTCCGCCGAGGGCCCACCCGATGAGGAATGCGGCCTGGATCCACGAGGCCTTCTCCTTCACCTCGGGGTCGGCAGTGCTGGCGACCATGAGCAACTGGGCCACGAACGGGGTAGCCACCAGGGTGTAGAGGTGCATGTCCAGGCCGTCGAACAGCCAACCCAGCCACGCTGCGATGCCGGACCGCCACTGCGTTGACGTGATGTCGCGCAAGCCGGCCGCTTCCGCCGCGGGCGGGGCTGCGTATGT
>JBBQML010000490.1:0-4607 GCA_038328885.1 Verrucomicrobiota bacterium
CCTGGGTCTCAATCGGGGCGCGGTGCCAGCTCCAATTGAATTCCTCGTCGCGCCAGTAGCGGCCGAGTTCCTCCGACTGGACGCTGTTTTCGAGCAGCGACCGCACGATCGCCGCGGGAATCGAGGCGGCGGCGGGCGGCACGAGGTTTCCGGCGGTGGCGGCCCCGCGGATCAGGGCCAGGGCAAGGTGGGCTTGGGATTGGCGGCTCTGCTTCGTCCAGTGCTGTCGTGCCTGGTCGACGAAGTAGTCCCACGCGGGGCGATGGGCGGGCGCGAGGGGGCGATCGGCGAGGAAGAAGGTGCGGCCGTAGAGATACAGGGCAACGGTGGCATCCAGGTTTTCGCGCTCGAGTTCCTTGCGCTCTTGTAGCCGGCGGTGCCGTTCGGCGAGCCAGGCGTCCAGGCTTTCGAGGGCGCGGATGGCGGGGGCAGGTTCGATCGCGATCCCGAGGTGTCGCAGTCGCCCGTAGCCAGTCAGGATATAGAGCGTGATGAACTCGTCCCGCGGTCCCTCGGGGAACCATGACCAACCGCCGTCGGGGAGTTGCCGTTCGGTGAGTTCGCCGAGGGCACGCTGGATCTCGGCGTCGAGCCGATCCGACTCGAAGAGCACGGCGATGTTCCGGCGGGCTTCCGACTCGTTGCGGGCGTCCCGCAGCCAGGGGGTTTCCTCCAGCGCCACGGCCTTGAGGTCCGGGTGTTTCTCCAGCGGACTGTCCAGCGCAGGCGTCGCGCGCCATTGGTCGAAGACGCGCCGGATCTTTGGGTCGCTGGTGGCGATGTGCCGTGCCAGCACGTTGGCGTAAAAGCGGTTGAAGATCTGTTCCGCGCATTGGTGCGGGTACTCCATGAGGTAGGGCAGGGCCAGCACGGCGTACCAGGCGGGCTGGGAAGCCATCTCCACCTGGAGCCCCTCGTGGGTGAGCGTCGGCGACTTCCCGGAGTCCGCGAGCGCGGTGAACTTGAAATCCCGGGTGCCCGGTCCACGGATGGAGAGGGGCAGGGATTCCGTCAGGAGGATGCGGCGGCTCAACACCGGCAGGTACCCCTCCTCACCGTCGGCGAGACGGGCTGTGGTGGCGGCGGTCTGGTAGCGGAGGAAGCCGCAACCGTCGGGGACCCGCAGCCGCCAGGCGAAGGTGCGCGAAGCCTTGGCTGGCACGGCAAAGTCCCTCTCGGGTTGACCCAGGCCGAGGGCGTCGTTGGCGGAGCGGTCGTCGAGGGCGAAGGCGAAATCCAGGCGCACCCGGCCCGACTGGGGTTGGTCCGATTGGTTGGAGACCTTGACGGTGAATTCCAGTTCGTCGCCTTCGCGCAGGAAGCGCGGGGGGTTAGGTTCCACCATCAACTCGCGGGCGGTCACGGTGCGGCCGGCGAGCGAGCCGGAACGTAGTTGGCGATCGTGGGCGAAGCCGAGGAAGCGCCACTCGGTCAGGGCCTCGGGGAGGGTGAAGCTCAGGCGGACCACTCCGTTGGTGTCGCTGACCAGATGGGGCAGGAAGAAGGCGGTTTCCTGGAGGTTCCGGCGCGGGCTGACCTGCGCGGGCAGGGGTGGGACAGTGGGGCCCCCGCCGGGGGGGGGCGAACCGGCGACGTGTGCGTCCCTGAGCGGTGTCGCCCCCTTGGCGGTGGCCATGTCGGCCATCGCGGGTGCCGCGAGGGACAACTCGGGCAGACCTCCCGTTCCGGTGAAGGTGCTGATACCTCCTCGACCGGCTTCCGCCACGGCTGCCCCGCGCGTCATGGTGGTGGCAAAGGCGCGCCTGCCCCCCTGGGTGAACTCCGCCGGGAAGCCGCGGTAGCGGACGGAGGCGTCCTGGCGGTCCCGTTTCCAGGCGCCGGAGAAGGGATTGAGCGGGCGGCTGCTGTTGCCGAACCGGGGTTGCGCCGTCGACCCATATCGGGGCCAGAATTCGAACCGCTCCGTCCACGCGTGGCCGAGGAACTGATCCAGCGAGGCGTCGTAGAGGGCAGCCACGAACTCGGCGGGTTCGGGCGGCGGATTCGTTCCGGCGGTGCGTCGCGGGGTGATCACCGCGGTCCAGGTTTCCCGCGCGCCTGGATCGAGCCGGGAACGGAAGGTCTCCCATTTCAGGTCGAGTTCGCGATTGCTCCAGGGCACCTCCACGCCGCGGCTCTCGAGGTAGGCGCGGTTCTCGCGGACCTGGGTGACGTGGAGGGTGAACCCGCCCCGCATGGCCTCAGTGACCGCGAAGGCGATTTGCTGCTGGGTGCGGCCGGGCTGGGTCCAGAAGCGCTGCAGGAGGCGATCGCGGTGCTCGATCTCGAGGAAGGCCCGGCCGGTCCCATAGCCGGTGCCCCACAGTGCACGGAACTCCTGGCCGGGCTCGATCTCCCACGATGGCGCGGCGACAACCTGCGGCACTTTCAGGCCCAGTTGGGCGGCGGCGGGGTCGAGGACGCGGAGCGGCAGCAGGGCTTTGACCGTCCGGCCGAAACGATCCTTGCCCTCCAGGACCGCGCGATAGAGTCCCGCTGCGAGTTCGAAGCGGTTGGTTCGATCGCCGCTGCCGCCCATGGTGGCGTCCGAGGTGGCGACGACGGGACCCAGGGGCCACGAGTTCGGGTCGTTGCCGGGTATAACCGGCCCGGTGCGGTCGCCGCGCCAGGGTCGATGCTCATCCGGAAGGTCGTCCCGGGTCACCCGCTCCGGTTCGACGAGTCGGTGGATCTTCAGGGTGGTCTCGGCGGCCTGGGGTTCCCCATCCAGGCTCCGTGCAGTCACGCGGAGCTCGACGGCCCGGTCGCGGGTTTGCCAGTCGTTGGCCTCGAGCCCCAGTTGGAGGGCGGCGTAACCCACGCGCACCGTCCGGCTCGCCGACCGCGTTTCGCCCGCTGCATCCGTGACGTCGGCGTTTACCTCGAAATCGAACGTGGGTTCGTCCGCCTCGGCAGCCGAAGGGTCGGGGACAGCCGGGAACTCGAGTTGGAACGAACCATCGGCCTTCGTCGCGGTGTTGCCGTGAGCGATTTCCTGGCTGTCCTCGCCGTGCGGTGGAAGCCCGCCCCGGAACCAACCCCACCAAGGGGGGAACCGTACCACCCGGGTGACGCGCCAGGTGACGGTGCCCTGGTCGATGGCCGCGCCGGTGTAGGCCAGCGCGGTGCCTGTGATGGCGACGCGGTCCTTCACCCGGGGCGCTTGCCGGGGGGCGTCGAGCGTGACTTGGAACTTCGGGCGCTTGTACTCCTCGACGGTGACGGAGGATTGGCCGGCGGGTTCGCCTTCTACCACCAGGACCATTTCCCCGTTGAGGCGGTCGCGCGGTGCGGTGAATGAACCGGAAAACGAGCCGTAGTCGTTGGCCCGGTGGGTCTGTCGGGCGACTTCCTTGCCGTTGGGATCCCGGAACAGCACGGTCACCGCCTGGCCGTCCAGGAGGCGGTAGCTCTGGTTCGTGGCGTCGTGGCGGACACAGACGCCCTTGTATTGAATCAACTGCCCGGGGCGGTACAGGGCGCGGTCGGTGAAGAACAGGGTCTGCTGCCATTGGTTGGGCGCACGCTCGGGGCGTGGCCACCACACGTCCTGGTCCAGGGCGAGTTGGCGTTTGCCGGCACGGGCCCGCAACAGGTATCCGCGCTCGGAGCGGCGCTCGGCAAAGGCGAAGAACCCCTGCTCGTCGGTCGCGCGAGGTTCCACCGCGACACGGTCTCCGTTGTTCGCGAGGTACCAGGCATCGACCATCGCGCCCGGCACCGGCTCGCCGGAGGCCGCGTCGAGGACGAAGCCCTCGAGAATCCCGGCGCGCGGCCGGAGGATGAGGGCAAGGTCGCTCACCCAGATCTCGGTGGTCGAGAGGACGTTGTCCACGTCGGTGAAGTCAGCGTCGTGGCTGGCGAAGAGGAGGTAGAACCCCGGGGCCAGCGTGGTAGGTGTGGGCAGGCGCTCGGCGCGCTCCCGGTAATCGACGGTCGGGGGGAGGTCGTGGGACCAGGCCAGCGTGGGAGCGCGCCGGAGGAATTCGCGGCGCTGTTCCCGGGTCAGGTTGCCGGGGCGCGGGCGGCGGCGATCGAGGAATTGATCCCAATCGGTGGCGACCGCCCGAAACCAGACCTTGGTGAGGTTCCGGTAGTGCACGTCGATCGAGGGCCAGGGCGCGGTCCAGACCCGCTCGGTCTGCAGGTGGACGCTCCGTTGTTCGATGTCGCTGATCAGGTTCTGGCATTGGCGTCCGCCCGGGGTGTCGGGGAATTGTCCGACGGCGACCGCCGCGACCGCCCGGGCCTCCGCGGGTTTGTCGTCCTCGAGAAGCACCCGGGCCCAGTCATGGCGCGCGGAGGCGGAGAGCGGGTGCCCCGAGTGGCGGGTGGCGAACTGTTGGAGGGCGGCCGCGAAGCGTGTCGTGGTGTCGGGACCGGTGGCGACGTTGCGTCCGTAGCGGAGTCGGGCCAGGTCGGCGTCGAGGTAGGCGGAAGGTTCCGTGTCGTCGGCGTGAAAGCGCAGGAGGGATTGGAAGAGGCTGATGGCCTTGTAGGCCACCGCGTTGGTGTCCGTCGTGGCGGGACGCCAGTCGAGGAATGCCGCCGCCTCGGCCAGCAGAGGTGTTTCCGAGGGGACCACGAAGGCGTCCTCCGGCCTTGCC
>JBBQML010000491.1:0-4595 GCA_038328885.1 Verrucomicrobiota bacterium
CTGGAACTGGGGTCCACGGTCTCGCAGCGGTGTGTGCGGCTGGCCCGTCCATTGAAGCGCCGTGAAGTTGGTGACGTAATCGATCGAACCCCGGATCGTGCGGACGACCTGAGTCTGGTTCGAGAGGACCATCTCGAAGCCCAGGCGCGCGCGGAGCTGCAAGGGGCGCGGGTAGGGCTGCTCGTAGCTGTTCCAGAACTCCACGCCGAAGACGTTGCTGATGCCGAGGATGTAGAGCTGATTCGTGAACGAGGGCGAGCTGGTCGGTGACCGCTTCACCAACTCCAGCTTCCGGCTGGCGATCACTGTCGTCTGCAGCTCGAACTCGTTGAAATTCGGAAAGCCCTTCCGCGCGCCCAGGATCGCCGGCATGCCGGCCACCCGGTCGTACTTGGCCAGCGTGGGCCGCGTCTCGCTTTCGTCGATGTCGAAGCGGCGGGTATTCCAGAGCTTGCTCGCCCACTCGTCACCGACGAGCTCCTCGTAGCCCGCGATGTAGACCCCGGTGGGGCGGTTGGCATAGACCGGCCGGAACAAGGTCGGGAGGAACGGGTAACCCACCACCGGGTTGTTCGTGGTGGCGTCGTAGATGTTGGCCGTGACCTGGAGCGCGCGGTGGATGGCGGGCGTGTAGTAGTTGGTCGGCCAGACCTGGATGTTGGTGACCGCGACCAGCGGCACGTTGGGGCCCGGGGTCGGGTGCGTGGTCTTGATGATCTGGTCGGCCACGTTCGTGAAGAACGCGGTGGGCGACCACCGCACGAAATTCGTCGCGTGGTAGCCGACATTGGGGCCGGCCGCCTTGCCGGCGTGACGCACGTCGAAATCGAGCCGGTTGTCGTAGTTCAGGTTGATCTGGTCCCGGTTCGAGGGGAGCGAGTCGGTCCCCAACTGGCTGAGCAACCGGTAGAAGGTGTGGCGGTCGTAGGTGCTGTTGTTCGTGCCCGCCAGGATCAATCGATTGGTGAAGCTGTTTGCCCCGGCGCCGGGCAACTCGAACAATTCCTGCGGATCGAAGTACTGCCCCAGGCTGTCGGCTCCGGGCCAGCGCGTGTTCGGCAGGTCGTTGTCCAGCGCCGGACGGATGCCCGAATCGGTGTAGGGCAATTCGAGGCCCAGTTGAAGCGGGCCGTCCGAGTAGCCGTCGACCCAGTCCTCCCGGAACGCCAGAAGCGCCCCGGGTCCATAGGTGGGCGCCGCGCCATACAACTGCGCCACGGTCTGGAGGTTGTTCCGGTTCCCACCGTACCGCGGCATGAGCAGCGAGCGGGCATCCTCGAAGGCCAGAAGAGTGCTGCCTTGGGCGAGATTCGTGTTGTACTGGTAGCCGAACCAGAAGTTGGTGTTCAGGTCCCGCAGGAACGCGGCCAGGTTGATCTCCCAGGAGCCCACGCCCTGGTTCCGGAAGTAGGCCGCCTGAGTGTCCAGAGCGAGGCCCTTCGCCTGGTTGTGAATGAAGTTGAGGTCGAGGCTCTTGCCCGTGGGCAGGATCAGGTAGGCCATCCGGCCGAGGAAGTGATTGGAGCCGGAGTGGGGCTGGTCAGACCGGCGCAGGACCCCGATCCATTCCGGGTCACCGACGTGGAAATTCGTGCCCAGGAGCGCGCCGTTGTGGGCGATCTCCCGGATCACGCCATTGGTGTCGAAAAAGCCGTTCCGGTTGAAATCGAGGAAATAGCGGAACTCCTGCTCGCCGGTGAGCAGGTTGGTGACCACGAACACGGGCGCGCGCGGGTCCACCTGCAGGTTCCGATACAGTTCGAGGAGGTCGTCGTCGGCCACCGGGGCGCCATTCGCGTACACGTAGCTGACGTTGGCGATGTTGGTGTTGCCGGGGGCGAACCCGAGAGGGTTCAGGTAATTCGTGGAAACCAGCAGGTCGTAGCTGAAGAGGTTCGTGGTCGCGAGCACCCGGGAGACGACCTCCGCCTCCGCCCGCTGGAGAGCGGCCTCGGCCATGGCGCGGGCGTCCAATCGATCGCTGCTCGTGGTGACTGCCGCGCGCTCGCGACGGCTCACGGCGAGGAACGCCACCGCCATCACCGTCACCACCGACAGCATGATGAGCGTCGTGATGAGGGCGATGCCCCGCTGGTGCTGAGGTCGGTACGTCACGAGGGGGGAGAGTTACGGAGGGGGATCTTGTACCGGAACAGGTGGACCTTGCCGGCATTGCGGGCGAGGAACTTCCGGGCTTCGGCCGCCACCGGGATGGCGTTGAAGCGAGTCACCATCTGGGATTCCAGGACCCCGATCTCCAACTCGACGGCAGCGGGAAACTCCGGATGCCGCCAGCGCTGGAACCGGTAGGCCATGGCCTCATCCCGGTTGGGGTCGGGGAACCACGAGGTTGGGCTGATCATGGACTCACTGTTCCGGGCGGGATAAGGCCGGTCCTTGTTGAGCGGGTCGTAGGCCAGCGGCATGCCGTCGCGGTCGTAGGCGATCAACCGCAGATGGACGACGCCGTCCATCACGGGCTGGGAGGACGCGAGCCGATCCGCACTTTGGAAACGGAGGAACAGGTTGGTCACCCCGAACGCCGAGGCGCTGGTTTCGAAGTCAAAACGGTAGAGCCGGCCGACGGAGAACGTCTCGCCCAGGAGGTTGGTGTTGCTCGGACCCACCCAGTAGCCGACCCCCCGCCAGAAATCGTTCTGCCGGGTGACGAGATACATGTCCTGGATGTGGGTGCGCATCACCGAGCCGCGCGCCGCCGTCAGACCGTTGAGGTCCACCGGCACCGCGAAGGGATTGGCGAAGGCCGCCATGCTGGTGGCGTTGGTGTCCGCGAGGCGCACCGGGGTGGCGCCCTCGAAGTCACGGACCAGGATGTCGGAAGCGGCCCGGACGCTCTCGAGGACGTCCACCTGCGAGACCGTGCTGCGGAGGGCGCGCTGGGTCTGGTCGAAGACCGTGTAGAGCCCGATGATGATCACGGTCATGATCGAGACCGAGAGCATCAGTTAGAGCAGGGTGAAGCCGCGGGCCGGCGCGAAACGGTGAGGGATCGCCGCCCCGGCACCGTGGGGACGGGAACCGCGCACCGGCTTGGTCTGGGGGGACAGGCGCATCGCGGTTCAGTAAGTTGAGGGCTGCAGGTAATAGACGAGGTGATCGCCCCCCCCGGCGAAGTTCGTGGGGTAGAACAATTGGGATCCTCCGACGAGCGCTCGGAACGTGCGTCGCCGGGTACCGACCCGCACGTTCTGGGGAGCCTGCACGTTGTCGTTGAACAGCGGCCAGCGGAACGTGAGCCGCACCTCGTGCAACCCGCTCTGCAGTTGGTTGAGTCGGGCGAGTTCGTTGGTGGAGAGCCGGTTGGTCAGGCCGGGGGGAAAACCCATGAACGGCTGGATCTCGGTGACCAACTGGTAGCGGAAGGCCAGGTCCCGGGCGTCCGGGTCGCGATCGATCGCCGTCCCGCTGAGGGCGCGAACCCAGGCGACGACGTTGCTGACTCCTTGCGGCGAGGAACTGCGAGGCGTGCCCAGCAGGCCGATCAACCGCTGCCCGTCATACCGGTCCTCCGCCCTGGGCTGGTCATTGATGAACTGCTCGCGCGTGCCGTTCTTGAAGTTCACCGAGACGTAGTAGACCGAGTCACGGAGCAGCCCGAGGCGGTCCTCGCCATTGCGCAAAGCCTCCATGAGGTAGGCCCCATCCGCGTTGACCAGCGTTTCCTCGCGATTGTCCCGCTGCACCTGGAGGCCGGTGGGCAGCACGCCCACGATGGCCACGAGGGCGAAGGACACCACCGCGAGGCTGATGGCGATCTCCACCATCGTGAAGGCATCCTCGCGGCGGGATCGCGTCCGGCCGAAGCGGACCGAAGATCTGGTGAATGGGAGCCTCATTGCGGTTCCCCCGCTATCGTGAACGTGCCGTCGCTGGCGACCAACAGGTCCCCCTGAATCCGGGCCCGTCCGGTGAGCCAATTGACGCGGATGTACCGCCGGTTCCCCTTGGGCACGTCGACGACGTCTGGCGGGCCGGCGAAGGTGCCATCCGGGTTTTGCGGGTGGAAGATGCTGCCCTTCACCAGGGCGATGTACTCGTCTTGTCCAGTGACCTGACGGCCGAGGCCATCAAACCGCACCACCTGCCCTTGCGGGTTGAAGGCCAGGTAGTACATGCCCAACCGATTGGCTCCGTCGTAGAGCCGATTGGTGAGGACCAGCGGGAATGTGTTGGTCCAAGCAAACGAGCGCTCGAAGATATTCGTGGTCAACGGGGTCCCGGGGTCGAGAAACTTGGTGACGGCGAAGAATGTCTTCTCGGGCAGCGTCCGCCAGGCGATCAACTGCCGCGGGCTCTGGCGGCCAGGTTGCTCGCCGATCGAACGTCGCGAGAAGAGCGTGTACCCGGTGTACCGGTACGGGGCGAGGTTGGTGGTCTGATTCTGGACGTTCGGCGGGACGAAGAGCAGATACACGGTGGCGCGGTCACTGATGGCGCGCTGCCGGGCGTAAGCGAGGTCGTCCAGCATCTGACGGGTGGCGGCGTCGATGGCGTTGGACTCACCCATGCCACGCAGCGCCGGAAGGCCGATCGCCGCCAGGATCCCGATGATGCCGATCACCACCATCAACTCG
>JBBQML010000492.1:0-4571 GCA_038328885.1 Verrucomicrobiota bacterium
GTGGGCGCGGTGGGTGCGGTGGGCGATGGGCGGTGGGCGGTGGGCGGTGGGCGGTGGCGTGTGATCCACGCACGACGCACGACGCACGACGCACGAGCCCCGGCCCCCTTTCACTGCAGGCGGGCGATCGCCACGGCGCCAGCGCTCCCGAAGACCAGGTTCGGAAGCCACGCAGCCAACCACGGGGCGAGGTACCCGCCCGACCCCGCGGCCAGGCTGAACTCCTTGACCACCAGGAACGCGAACGCGATGAACACCGCCGCTGCCACGCCGACGAACACGTTCCGCCGGCCGGAGCCCGCCCCCGCCGGGATGGCGATGAAAGCCACGACCAGACAGGTCCAGGGCGACGCAAGCCGATCATGGAACCAAGTCCGCAAGAGCGCATCGAACTGGGGCGTCAACACGCGGTGGAGATCCCGGTAGGTCAGGATCTCCCGCAGCGAGAGCTGCACCTGGCGCGATTTCTTCAGGCTCCCGAGCAACCGGCTGATCTTCACCTCGCTGCGGAGGTGTGCCGGGGTCTCCGGAAAATCCGTCACGGCCAAGCGATTGGTCTGCACCTCCTCCGGCAGCGAGCCGGCAACAGGGGGAAAGGAAAACCGGGTCACCCGCTCGAACACCCACCGGCCGTCCTCGAACCAGCCGTGTTCGGCGATGAGTTCCTCCCGCCCTCCATCCGCCCCGGGCCATTGGATATGGGCGCCGCGCAGTTCCCCGGTGTTCACGTTGAACCCCCGCACCGACCAGATCCGCCGCGTGGTGGGGTCACGAAAGTTGAGGTTCTGACGCCACTCGCGCTCGGAGGGCAGTCCCCCGCCGCCGGCACGCTCGAGCACGGCATCCGCCCGGGCCGCCGCGTCCGGCACCGCGTACTCGTTCAAGGCCAGCATGCCGAGGCTGAGAGCGAACCCGACCGCCAGGTACGGCAGGCTGATCCTCCAGAGGCTCAACCCGGCGGCCCGCATGGCCACCAATTCGTTGTGCCGCGCATGCTGGGTCAGGACATAAAGCAGCGAGAGCAACAGGGCGACGGGCACCTGCAACAGGAGGTACAGGGGGAGCCGATGCCCGAGGTACAACGCCACGTCCGCCACGCCCAGGCCCTGACGTTTGAGGTCGTCGAGTTCTCCCAGCAGTTCGAACGACAGCCAGAAGATGAGGATCCCGGCAAAGCAATACGCGAACACCGCGAGAAACTCGCGGAGCTGGTAGCGGTCCAGCAGTCGCATGGCCACCCACCCTACGGGCCCCGCGCGCGACGTCGCAAGCGTCGGCGGTTCAAGCGTCGGCGGTTCAAGTGTCGACACCCCGGGCCATGGCCAGACGCGCCGTAAGGAAAAGGTCGGCTCCCACCCGACGCCAGCGCACGCTCTTCAACCCGAGCACCTCCTCGGCCCGGGTCGCTCCCACCCCCGCCACTCCGCGCAACGCCTCGCGCCCACCGAGAATCATCGGTGCATAGAAGAACGCCACCCGGTTCGTCATCCCCGCCGCCAGGAATGCCGCGTTCACTTCGCCGCCGCCTTCCACCAACAAACCGACCACCCGCTCCTCCCCAAGCCTCTGCATCAACCAACGCAGATCGACGCGACCGACGCCGTCGGCCGGCGCCTCGAGCACCCGCACCTTGCTTCGCCGCAGCGCCGCCACCCTCCGTTCCGGGGCGGCCGCCGTCACCACCACGAGGGTCAGCGCCGCCGACTCGTCCGTCACCACCCGGGCGGAGGCCGGGGTGCGCGCCCGTGAATCCAGCACCACCCGCCGCCGGTTGCGTCCGGTTCCCGTTCCCGCCCCAGCGCCCGCACCACGGAGGGTCAGCGCGGGATCATCCGCCAGAATCGTGTTCACACCGACCAGCACCGCGTCCGCGCCTCGACGCAGGCGCATGCCCAGCGCCCGTGCGGCTGGGCCGGTGATCCACTTCGACTCGCCGGCGGCCGTCGCGATCTTGCCGTCGAGGGTCATCGCGGCCTTGACGGTGACGAACGGCGTTCCGTGGACGATCCAGTGGTTGAAGGCTTCGTTCAACTCGATGGCCGCTGCGGCCAGCAGCCCCGAGCTGACCTGGATGCCCGCCGCCCGTAGGATCCCGAAGCCGCGCCCGGCGTGACGGGGGTTCGGGTCCGTGGCAGCCACCACCACCCGCCGGATGCCGGCGTCCTGGATGGCCTCGGTACAAGGCGGCGTTCGGCCGTGAGTGCAGCAGGGCTCGAGCGTCACATAGAGAGTCGCACCACGCGGGTCATGGCCCGACCGGCGCGCGTCTTCCAAGGCCTCGATCTCCGCGTGAGGGAGCCCGGCACACCGATGCCAGCCACGCCCCAGCAGCCGGCCTTCGCGGACGAGCAGAGCCCCCACGAGCGGGTTCGGCGAGGTGTCACCGAACGCCCGTCGCGCCAGGACCAAAGCCTGGCGCATCCATCTCTCGTCTCCCGGGGCGGAGTCCCCCAGGCGTGCCGGAGCCGAATTCGCGGTTTCACTCACGACCCAATCCCGGGTGGCTGCGGGGCGGATTCCCGCGGCAGTTCGAGCTCGAACATCCGGTAGTTGGTCTGCCCCATCCCCCGCCGACGGTAGGCCTCCTGGGCGAGGGTGTTGTCCGCCTCGACGTACAGCCGCAAGGCCACCACGCCGGCGGCGCACGCCGCGGACTGGACCGCCTCGAACAATGCCCGAAACACCCCGCGGGCCCGCCACGCGGCGTCCACGTACACACTCTGCAGCCACCAGATGTTCCCGTTCCGCCAATCACTCCACTCAAAGGTGATGCTGCACTGTCCGATCACCCGGCCGCCGACCTCGGCCACGTAATAGGCCCCCTTGCCGGCATCGGTGAGCACCGCGGTCACCCCGGCCATGATGGTGGCTTCATCGAGGCGGCGACGCTCGGTTTCCCAGGCGAGCCGCTGGTTAAACACTGAGATGACCGGTGCATCGGCGGGTTCAGCCGCCCGGATGATAAAAGCCTCCGCCATCGGCTCACCCTGCCGCCTCCCGGAGCGAGGGTCCACTCCGGGGTACTGGTCGGAGGTCAGGAGTCCGAGGTCAGGAGTCCGGGGTCGGATGTCCAGGGTCGGAGGTCAGACGTTGGAAGGGAGCATCGCCGGTGCCCGACTTCGCACCTCGGCTCTCTGACCTCGGCTCTCGGTTCTCGACTCTCCGACCTCGGCTCTGGGATCTCGGATCTCCGCCCTCAGACCTCGGACCTCCGACCTCTGACCTCCGACCTCTGACCTCCGACCTCAGACCTCCGACCTCCGACCTCCGCCCTCCGCCCTCCGACCTCCGACCTCCGACCTCCGCCCTCCGCCCTCAGACCTCCGCCCTCCGACCTCCGACCTCCGCCCTCCGCCCTCCGACCTCCGACCTCCGACCTCTGACCTCCGACCTCCGACCTCCGACCTCTGACTTCCGACCTCCGACCTCCGACCTCGGATCTCCCCCCAAGCTTGCCCGACGCCGGCGGCTAGTCTAGCACCGCCCCGTGTCACCTCCCGCTGCGTTCCTTCCCGCTGTTCTCCTCAGCGTTCTCCTGTCCCCTCCCCTCCACGGTGGAATCTTCGAGGTACCCGGATTCGAACGTGAAATGGCCCGACTGGAGGAACTGTTCCAACTCCACCGCGCCATCGGACCGGACACCACGCTCTGGGACCCGTGGGTGCCGATGTCGGTGCTCTGGCTGGAAACGACCAACGCCCCGGCCACCGGGACGATCCGTGCCACCTACCGGAACCGGCTGCTGCAGCGGCGGATCGACAACGAGGGCTATGTCTCGAGCCAGCAGCACGAAGGTCTCGCCCATGGTGAAGGCTGGCCATTTCCGCTCCACACCCAGGCAGGAGGCGTCGGGTGGCTCTTCACCACGACGGGTGTGCCGTATGGGGAAGGCTTCGGCGTGCGGCCCACGACCTCCGTCACCAACTGGATCGTCGCCGGTGCCGTCACCACCCGCCTCGACCCCGCGGCCGGCTGGACGGTCAAAGCAGAGGGCTCGGCGGTTTCCCTGACTTCCCCTCCCTTCGCCCTCGAAGCGGCGGTCGCCCCCTTTCTCCGCTTGAAGTGGTCCGCTCGCGGCCTGGGGACCGGAAGCCGGGCGACACTCGCGTGGCAGTTGGCCGGGGAGCCAGAGATCTCCTCTGACCGACGCCTCCACTTCAGCCCGCCGGCGGTAGAGGGAGCCGTCGAAGACCTCAACCTGCCGCTGTATCGCCAGCCTGGCTGGGGCGGACAGGTGGTGCGACTGGAAGTCCGGCTGGAGAACGTGACGCCTGGGGCCGAATTGACGCTGCTTCGTGTGTTCAGCGCCATCGACAGCCGCCACAACATCAACAACGCGGTCTACCTGCAGGCCTGCGACGATTACGCCCGCTGGACCGGGGACCTCGACTTTCTCCGGCGCAACCTGCAGCGGATGCGCCTGACGCTGGCCTGGGCGCTGCGGGAGTTCCAGGTGCCCGAGAAGAACCTCGTGGGGATTCCGACGTGCGCATCACGAACGAAGGCGCGATCGACATGGGCAACAGCAACGCCGCGGCGATCGTCGCCTACGCGGGGTTCAGCGGCTTTGA
>JBBQML010000493.1:0-4567 GCA_038328885.1 Verrucomicrobiota bacterium
AGAGCAAGGGGTACCTGCTCGAGACGCGCCTCGGCAATCTCCTCCGCGAAACCGGCGCCGGCGGCTTCTCCGAGCTCTACTACAAGGCCAAGAGCGACCTGAGCTATGTGCTGTGCCGGAAGATCGTCGACGCCATCACCACCAACGAGACCTCCTTCTTCCGCGATACCGCCCCCTTCGAGCTGCTCCAACACAAACTGATCCCGGAACTGATCGACCGGCGCCGAAAAGCCGGGGCGCGCGTGGTGCCTATCCGGGTCTGGAGCGCCGCCTGTTCCACCGGACAGGAGGCCTACAGCACCGCCATCGTTCTGATGTAACTCCTCGGTTCTTTCACCAACTACGATATCCGGATCCTGGGCACGGACATCTCCGACAAGGTCGTGGCCCAGGCGAGCTACGGTCACTTCACCCGGCTGGAGCTGGAGCGGGGCATGGCCCCGGACAAGGTCTCCAAGCACTTCCTCGCGAGCGGGGACAAGTGGAAAATCCGGGACGAGATCCGCGCCTTCGCCACGTTCCGAACGATGAATCTCCTCCAGCCCTTCAGCTTCCCCGCCCCCTTCGACCTGATCTTCTGCCGGAATGTCGCCATCTATTTCACGGAGAGCGACAAGACCCGCCTCTTCCAGAATCTCTCCCGCTGCCTCGCCCGCGACGGCGCCCTGATCATCGGCTCCACCGAGTCCATCGCCGGGCTGTGCCCCGAGTTCGAGCCCAGGCGCTACCTGCGGTCGGTCTTCTACCAACTGAAGGGGACGCCGCCGTGAGGGGAGAACGCAATGCTCGAGGGTTCCGTTGCCTCTAGCCCGGACCGCGCTTCTCCCGAAGCGCAGCGGGGGGTTCGCGGGTGGCGCGGAGGAATCGATACCCGTGACGCCGCGAGGTCACACGCTGCGGGCTGGGAACTCCCCGGCCCACGGCGGTTCGCCCCCCTCGTGAGTACACCACCCGGATTCCGCTCAAAAACTCGCACGCCCCTTCCAACCCATGAAAACCCTGATTGTCGAAGATGATTTCACCAGCCGGCTGGTCCTCCATGAGTTCCTCCGTCCCTACGGGACTGCGCACGTCGCGGTCAACGGCAAGGAGGCGGTGCAGGCCGTGCAACTCGCCCTCAAGGCCGGCGAACCCTACGCCCTGATCTGCCTCGACATCATAATGCCGGAGATGGACGGCTTGGCGGCATTGAAGGAGATCCGTCGACTGGAAGAGGAGGCCGGGACGATTTCATCCGCCGGGGCCAAGATCTTCATGACCACCGCCCTGAGCGATATGAAGACCGTCTGCCAGGCCTACAGCGCCCTCTGCGAAGGCTACCTCGTCAAGCCCCTCGCGAAAGCAACGCTCCTGGCCGCCCTGCGCAAGGCCTCGCTGATCCCTTGAGCAAGGGAGAGCCGCCCGTTTGGAAAGCTCCGACCCCGCTTCCGGGTGGCGGCATGCTCCTCCCCGGAAAAGTCGGTGGCGACTGAGGCGCCTCGGAAATTCCTGCTCAAGTCAGAGAAAGAAGCCGCCGAAATCAAGCCGTCACCGTGGCCAACCGGAAACCGCCTACGCGACGAGCTAAGCAGCCACTCCTCATCCGCCCTACACAGCTATGCGATTCGCCCGCCTGGAAAACACAATCCGAAACACACCGACCAACGAGTCCCCCAACCATCACGGTGATCAGGGCAGGGGAAGCGGGAAGCGCTGGACGATCGGCCGACGGCTGATCGTCGGCTTTGGCTCGCTGCTGGGCATGATCCTCCTGCTGGGAACCTTCTCCTGGCTCGACATGGGCCGGATTTCCCGCGCGATGACTGCCTTGGCGGATGAGGACCTTCCGGCCGCCGCGTTGGCAGAGGATCTCCGCTACCAGGCCGTGCTGCTCCGCGTGACGAATTTCAAACACGTCATGTATGACGACGCCGCGAAAAAGAAGGAGCTCGATGCCCAGGCCCAGGCGGAGGAGGCCGTCATGGCAGACCTGGTCCGGCGTTGCGGGGAACTGTCCAAGGACACCGATCATCAGGCGCTGTATGCGCCCATCCCACCGCTGGTGGAATCGTATCGGCTCGAGACCCTGAAGCTGCGCGAAGCCAGCACGGGCAAGCGGGTCGACGAAGTGCAGGCGTTGCTGCTCTCGGCGGGGGCGATTGGCAATGACTTGGTTCGCGCGGTGACCACGATGCGGGAGTCCACGTCGCGGGAGGCGGTGGCCGAGTCCCAGACCATCAAAGCCGTGGCGGCCTCCGCCAAGACCTTCGCCTGGGTCATCAGCCTGTTGTCGATCGTCCTGAGCCTCGCCATCGCCCGGATCATCATCCGGGGCATCTCCAGCATCCTCCGCGGGGTGGTCCGCGACCTGAGCGTCGGGGTGGAGCAGACCGCCGCTGCCGCCGCGCAGATCTCGGGTTCGAGCCAGACGCTGGCCGAAGGCGCGAGCCAACAGGCGGCCGCCCTCGAGGAGACCAGCGCTTCCCTGGAGGAAATCACCTCGATGACCAAGCAGAGCGCCGACAACGCCCGCCAGGTAAACAGGCTCGGTGAAGAGGCCCGCCAGGCGGCCGAACAGGGAGCGACCGACATGCAGGCGATGTCGACGGCCATGGACGGCATCAAGGCATCGAGTGATGACATCGCCAAGATCATCCGGGTCATCGACGAGATAGCCTTCCAGACGAACATCCTCGCGCTCAACGCGGCGGTGGAAGCAGCCCGGGGCGGCGAAGCCGGAATGGGATTCGCGGTGGTGGCGGACGAAGTGCGGGCCCTGGCGCGACGGAGCGCGGACGCGGCCAAGGAAACCTCGGCGAAGATCGAAGGCGCCATCGCCAAGACCGGTCAAGGAGTCCAACTCACCGCGAACGTGGCCCTCGCGCTGAGCCAGATCGTCACCAAGATCCGCGGAGTGGTCAGCCTCGCCTCCGAAGTTGCGGAGGGATCCCGGCAGCAAAACCAGGCGATCGGGCAGTTGAACACGGCCATCTCCGAGATGGACACCGTGGTCCAAGGCAATGCCGCCACGGCGGAGGAAAGCTCGGCCGCCGCGGAGGAACTCAATGCCCAAGCCGAAACGACGAAGGGGTCCGTTCAGGATCTGGTGACACTGGTCGGTGGCCAACCGCAGGGCCAGAAGGTGGAGCACCCCCCGATGATCCCTGTCCAAGCGGGTCAGGCACGGCCCGCCACCCCCAAGACGCCCCGTCGCCAGAACGGCAATGGGCACATCCGCACGAGCAACCCCACCCGCCAAACAGCCCCGAAGAAACCGGCATCGCCGTTGCTACCTCACTCCAAACCTGGTTCTTCGGACGAAATCAGCCTCCATGACTTCTGATCCCGCCCTCACTGGGGGTCGCCCGGGAGCGCGGCGGTCCACCCAGGCTCGAACATCGGTTGGATCGGGGGCGAGTTCACCACAAGCACGTGAACCGAGGCCGGTAGGGAAGCTCCATGTGGTCCCGTCGAACATCCAACCCCCAGGAGCATCGTCGCCAGGACCGCAAAAATAGCGCGGGAGCGTTTCATAAAGCTGACTTTTAGTTAGGAGAATTGACGTAATGAAAATAACCAGATCACTGGCCCCCGTACAAGAACTTTGTGCGGAGAGCCGCGGGGCGCAGGGGCGCCCTGAGCGCGAGGTCAAGGGAGCGCGACGCCGGAGGCTGGGCTTCTGCCTGGGCCTGGGGGCGACGCTGGGTTGCGGCGCGGCGACGGCCCCGACGCCCGCGGCCGTGGGTGCCGCCGCCGAGGCGGCGAAGGCGAGTCCCTGGAAGATCGCACTGAACGCCGCGTTGAAGGAGACCTTCGACAGCAACGTCTATCTGCAGTCCGAGACGCCGCTGGCCGATCAAGCGTCCTTCGTCACCACCCTGATGCCCCAGGCCACCGGGTCGTGGACGCCCTCCGGGGCAAGCATCCGGGTGGGGTATGTCCCGGAGATCAACTTTTTTCACGATGAGCCCACCGAGGATTCAGTGACGCACCGGGTCCAGGCCGATGCCTCCCTGAAGCGTGCGAAGACCCGGATCGACGTCGCGGGAAGCTTCGTCCTGATCGACGGCGATTCGCTGGGGCTGACCTTCACGGGTCCCGGCGGTGCGCCGGCGACGGGGGGACCGGCGATTCGCGACCGAAGAGATGCGGCGGTGTACCGCGGCAGCGCCCGCCTGACGCAGGACTTCGGCGAGTGGTTCGCACGACCGCTCTTCACCCTGTACAATCACGACTTCCGCACCGTTCAACAGACCACCCCGGGGTATCTGAACTACGTGGATCGCAAGGAGTTCACGGTGGGGGCGGATGTCGGACGACGGGTCACCGACCAATTGCCGGTGTGGTTGGGGTATCGCTACGGCGAACAGGATCAATCGCCGCTCCTCCAGTATCCAGAGGAGTACGACAACCATTTTCACCGGATTCTGGCCGGGGTGGACGGCGCGCTCGCGCCTTGGCTGCGCCTCAGCGTCGCGGTTGGACCCGAATTTCGCACGTACGGCGACGCGGTTCCGGCGGCTTTCGGCTCCCATGAGGTGGTGAATCTCTTCCTCGAGTCCTCGTTCACGGTGACCGTCGGGAAGCA
>JBBQML010000494.1:0-4548 GCA_038328885.1 Verrucomicrobiota bacterium
CTAGATGGGCCGCAATGACCACGGCGATGGGGTTTTCGGGTCCCGAGCCCTCGGCCAGGGTGGTCTCGAGTTCAAGGAGCTTGCAGACGGGATACTCGAATTCCACCCGGCAGCCCCACAGTTCCTCGCGATAGGACCCCGGACTCCAGCCCGGCTCAGGGTCGCCCAGAACCGCAAGGCTGGCGACTTGGTTGAGATCCGAGGTCGGAGGTCGGAGGTCCGAGGTCCGAGAGCCGAGAGCCGAGAGCCGAGAGCCGAGAGCCGAGGTCAGAGGTCAGGGGTCAGAGGTCAGGGGGATTGCGGCAGGCACACTTCGTGCTGATCATGCTGGTGAATCGAATGGCAAACCTACGTTTTCCGAGTGTTTTCATTAAACCACCCATCCCTAGCCAACCAAGATTGCCGGGGGCGAACAAGGCCGAATCCGAGCGGGCCCAGCCAGCAACTGGGGTGCGGGCCGCCAGAGGCGGGGATTTCGCACGCGGAGCCGCGGAGAACGCGGAGGATGGGTTGGGAGGGATCCTGACGGGATGCCAGAGGCCGGACTAACGCCACGAGCGCAGGGGCGCGGGGACCTCTGCGACCTCTCCGGGGTCAGAACCGCCTGACGATGGAGCCGCTTGAGGGCCGCTTCGTCCTTCAAAGCGCCGACTTGTTCGCGG
Organism: Verrucomicrobiota bacterium; assembly: GCA_038328885.1. Taxonomy (GTDB): domain Bacteria; phylum Verrucomicrobiota; class Verrucomicrobiia; order Limisphaerales; family CAIMTB01; genus CAIMTB01. The sequence continues at coordinate 663 of JBBQML010000494.1, forward strand.
ACACCATAGGCCACGTCCCCGAAACGGGCTTCCAGAACCTCGATGACAGCCTCACGTGACCTCTGCAGCAGGCCCTGCTCAAGGCCCCGTTCAAGACCCCGTTCAAGACCCTGTTCAAGGCCCTGTTCAAGGCCCGCGTTGCCTCACCGCGGCAGCGGTTTGACGGCGATCCGCTTCTCGGCTTCGGCGACCCGCCAGGCAAGGAGCGCCAAGCCGCCGGCGGTGAAGATCAGGACCCCCCAGCCGGCCGTGTCGTGGACGACTTGCACCGCGTCGATGCCCCGGTTCTGCGCCGTGACGCAGAGGTAGAAGGAACGTCCGAAGTTGCCGAGTATCGCCAGTCCCACCCCAGCTACGAAGAGGAACGCCTTCAGGGTGGTGCTGCGCAGGGTGAGGTCGGCGATGAACAGCGCCGCCATGATGCTGGATTGCAGGCTCCGGATGCCGCTGCACGCCTCGTCGACTCCAACCACCCCGCGCGGGAGATGGATGAGGTTGCCGGCGCGCTGCGCCGGGATGCCGATGAGGTTGAGGGTTTCAACGTTCAGGGCCGTGATCATGCCCTGGAGTCCGAGGACGACCGGGTTCCAGACGATCTTGGGTATGGGTACGGCCACGAAGAGAAAGAGGATCGGGAACAGGAACCGCCGCGCCATGGCCGCACCGTGTTGGGCCCAGATCAGCGCCACGAGGAAGCCGGTGCAGCCAAGGCTGAGCGCAAAGCTGGAGGACGGGGTGCTCGCGACGGCTTGTTTGTAGAGTTCGGCGACGAGGACGAACGGCATCGAGGCGAACGCCAGGAGGAGCGGACCACGGAACGACCGGGCCGGGATGGAGGCGGGGCGGTTGGAGAATCGTTCGAGCGCAAGGTAGGCCGCCAGCGGTGCCACGATCCAGCCATGCTGGAATTCCACCTGGGTCCGCCAGTGCACCTGCAGGTCCAGCAGCCACCATCCCAGGATTAGCGCCGGGGGGATCAGGGTCAGAGGTCTGAGGTCTGAGGTCAGAGGTCAGCAGTCAGAGGTCAGCAGTCCGAGGTCGGAGAGCCGAGGTCAGCAGTCGGAGATCCGAGGGCGGGGGGCGCTTGGGACGGGGCGGGAGGTGAAATTGGACGGGTCCCGGATCATGGCACCGAGCATCGCGCCGATTGCACGGGCTTCTGCAACCAGGTGGCCATGCGCCTCGGGATCGAGGTAGCCACAGTCCATGGCGAAGTCCAGCCAGGTGTCCGTCTCGGCGTTTTCACCATCCGCGTCGGTGAGTTTGCTCAGGAAATGTGCTTCATAGCGCCTCTTGGCCCAGGCCTCGCGGAGGTTCGCGCATACCGATCGCGAGGACCGGCGGATCTGATCGGTCAGGGAATAGCGTTCATTCCCCGGCCAATCGCGGCTCCGATGAAAGAAGGCCAGCGAAAGCGCGTATGCGCGCTGATACACCTCCAGGTCCTTAGCCGATCGAAGCTGCACTCGTGCCCTCCCGGTCGGTCGCCTTGTGACATCGGATCTCCGATCTCGGATCCCCGACCTCGGACCTCGGATCCCGGATCTCGGACCTCGGATCTCGGATCTCGGATCTCCGACCTCCGACCTCTGACCTCGGATCCCCGACCTCCGACCTCGGACTAACGCTTCATTCCCATCGTGCCGATTTCCACGACATCGCCGGCGGAGGCGCCTTGGAGGTAGAGGGTCAACCAGGTGGCCTCGGCTACTGGTGGAAGTAGAAAGGTGCGGTGACGACTCCAGATGGTCGGCGAGAAGTCGCCGAGGCGGGCGTCGATCTGCAGGCCTGTCGAGGTCACCGGTTCCAGTTCGCCGTGGCGCCAGACCTGGCCGTCGGGGGTGGCCAGGAAGACCTGAGCGTATACCGTGTCCACCGCCCGCCGGGCCCGGAGCGTGACGCTGAAGGTGTCGCTGGCGCGACGACCAGGAGGCAGGGGGAGATGAATGGACACCTCGCGGTTGGGGCCCTCGGGGGCATGAATCTCCAGGTCGAACGGTCCTTCAGGGGTGGTGGCGGGGAGCATCTGCCAGACGCCAACCTGACCGGGGCGGGGCAGGCATTCGTCCAGTTCAAATTGATGCCAGAATGGTCCTGTCGCGGAGGGGGATTCCAGTTCCAGCCGCAGCGAGAGTTGGTCCACGGCGCCGTCATCGCCCACCCAGGTCGCCCCGAGGCGCACCGTTTCCGGTGTCGCGGCGTCCGGGGCCAGGGCCAGGGCCCGCAGGGTAAGCGGGATGACGAGTCGGGCAAGGGGAGGGACCGTGGATTGGCCTCGGAGGAGCACGCCAGCAGGGTCCGTCTGATCCTTGGAGAGATTCGTCGAGACGACGAATCCTGGCGGGGGGATGGCTTGCCACGTGCCGGTGCGCGGTTGGTCGGTGAAGTTGTAGAGCTCCAGGTGCGCCCGGCAGTCCTGACCGGCGGGGACACGCCAGGTCTGGGAGGGTTTGTGGGGTCGGATCGGCGCGTCGCCGCGCAGTCGGACCACCACCGGGGACGGGGCGCGGCGGGGTGGGACGGACGCCAACTCGGCACGGGCGGCCGGGGAAATGAACGGGGCGTGCCGCTCCCGTTCCTGGGATCCCCAAGGGACCCAGCGGCAGCCTCGGATTTGATACGGCACGGGCGGCGTGAAGAGATGCAGGTTCCGTTGTTCGCTGACCTCGAGGGCGGGGAGTTGGGCCGAGGTCAGGGTCACCGCGCCCTCGAAGCCGACCCCGATCTCCTCGATGGCGGTGGGCCACGACACGTCGAGTACCAGGGGATCGGGCACCGGGCGTCGACGGTCACCGGAAGGCGGGGCGGGGTCGAAGGGGCGGGCGGGTGACCAGAGGACGGTCCACCAGGCGTGCGAGTCGCGCTCCAGGACGATGCCCAAATCCTCGCCGCTCTCCTCGTGGATCAACCGCCACCGGGGGGTGGTCTCGCGGAGGAGCCGGGAGAGGGTGGTGGCGGAGGCGAGCGCGGGGCGCCAGCGGCCGCCGGGTCCGGTCAGCCCCAGGTCGTTTCGAGTTTCAGTGGAGGGTGTGAGCGTGTACAGGAGATGGCGGTCCACCCCGGACACCCAGGATTCGATCATGGTCCGTTCGTGGAACGCGGCCTGTCGGGCCAGGCCCTCGGGGAGTTCGGCCTCAGCAGGCTGCAGGCGGAGGTAGCCGATCTCCGTAAGCCAGGTGGGACCGCGCAGATCGATGGCCCGGGCGAAGGCCCGGTGCTGGGCGAGGAACGCCGAATAATCGGCGGCCCGACCGTAGAAATGCAGGTTCAGTCCATCGGTCCAGGAGGCGAGTCCGTTGGCGGCGAGTTCGAGGGCGTAGCGCGAGGGGGTGAAGGCCAGGGACGGCATCAGGACCTGGTCCCCGGGGCGGGCGGTTTTCACGCCCCACCAGGCGGCCTTGAGCACGGCCGCCATGTCGGCGGCATTGTCCTGAACGAAGTAGAAGTCCGGTTCGTTCCAGGTTTCCCACACGTGCGGCGCGGTTGGTCCGGACGGCAGGTTGGTGCGGCAGTTCCAATAGACCTGGAAAAGATCGTCGGGGAGCGACTCGGGCGGCGCGCTCGGCTGGCCGATGTGGTACCGGACATCACCCAGCCTTTGATACGGCAGACCTTCGGCGACGGGGTGGCGGGAGTCGGTGCGGATCCAGCGGAAATGGGGCTCGACGGCGAGCGACTGGAGCACGGCGGTGGCGACGTCCCGTGGCCCGGTGATCATGCCGCCGAATTCGGTGCCTTGGTCGGGCGCCTCCGGTCCCTCAACGGCAGCGACCGAGGCGGAGGCGTTCAGCGCGAGGACGAGGGCGACAGCGAGGCTGGCGGGGCGGAGGGGCATGGGTTGTGAGGCGTGCGTTGTGCGTCGTGGGGGGGCGGCGGTGGGGCGGTG
>JBBQML010000495.1:0-4542 GCA_038328885.1 Verrucomicrobiota bacterium
TCGGGAGGGCGGATGGAAGGACGGAGCCACCGAAACCGCCTCGCTCTTCGGCCGCACCGTCGGTTTGCACGGTTTCGGCCAGGTCGCCCGGGAACTGGTCCGATTGCTCGCGCCCTTCGATGTCCGCATCTCCGTGCTCGCGCCCGATGTCGACGCCACCACCGAGGCGGCCTATGGTGTCCGTAAGTTAGATTCCATGGACCAGCTTTTCTCCGGACACGACATCGTGGTCGAGCTCGCCCCGCTGATTCCCGAGACGGTCGGGATCGTCACCGAGCGACATCTGCGGCTCATCCGGCCCGGAGGCGTGTTCGTCAATGTCGGTCGCGGAGCCGTGGTCGACGAGGAAGCGCTCCTGCGGGTCGCGGCCGAGGGACAGCTTCAGGTCGGTCTCGACGTCTTCACCCACGAGCCACTGCCCAAGGACTCCGGCTTCCGCGGCCTGCGCAACGTCACCCTGACCCCGCACCTCGCCGGACCCACGACCGACCGCCGGCGCGACGCCGGGGCGTTTTCCCTGGCGAATCTCCGCGCGTACGTCCGCGGGGAGCCGCTCAATGCCATCGTGACTCCGCAAATCTACGAGCGGTCGTCTTGAACCCGGCGCCGTAGTGGCATTCGACGACCCTGCCGGAGTGATCCTCGATCCAACTTTTCCATGACCCCCTACGAACACTGGCAGCTGCGGGCGCGGCAGATGCTGACGCCCCTCGCCGCCCTGATGAAGCCCGGTGCCGCCGACCTGCCGATCACCGGCACGCCCAGCGACCACGATGCCCAAGCGGACCGACTGGAGAGCTTCGCCCGCCCTTTGCTGCTGGCGGCGTTTTACCTCCAGAGCGCCGCAGAGAAGAATCCGGAATCGATCGCCTTTCGCGAGCGGATCGCCCGGTGGTTTCGTGAAGGTCTGGCCGCCGGCACCGAAAGCCGGAACCCCGGTTATTGGGGCCCGGACGCCAGTTATCACCAGCACCACGTCGAGATGGGCCTGCTCGCGATTGCCCTTCAAATCGCACCTGCGGCTCTTTGGGAACCGCTGACCCAAGCGGAAAAGGAGCGCGTCGCCGGATGGTTCGCGACCTGCCGGGGCGGCGGGATCGTCAACAACAACCACCTGTTCATGTCGGTCCACATTCTCGAATTTCTCGGGAAAGCCGGTTACGCCAATCGCACCGATCGCGCCGTGATCGCGCTGCACCTGAACCAGCTGGAGACGATGCACCGGGGCGGCGGTTGGTTCGAAGACGGAATCAATCAAGCCTACGATCACTACAACGCCTACGCCTTCCACTTCTACGGTCTCTGGTGGGCCCGGCTGCACGGACACCACGATCCGGAGCGCGCCGCGCGGTGGCGGGGCTGGGCTCACTCGTTCGTGCGGGACTACCAGCACTTCTTCGCCGCCAGCGGGGAACATCCCGCGTTCGGCCGTTCCATCACCTATCGTTTCAACGCGATCGCGGTCTTCGGTCTGGCCGTCGCGGAAAGCGCCACCGATCTGCCACCGGGCCGGCTGCGGCGTCTGTGCACCCGGAACCTCGATTTCTTCCTCGAACGTCCGATCTACCAGGAGCAGGGTTGCCTCGCCTACGGATTCACCGATCGTTTCGACGCCATCATCGAGCCGTACACCTGCCCGGGATCCGTCTACTGGTGCAACAAGGGGCTGACCCCGCTACTGCTTCCTCCGGACCACGCATTCTGGACCGCCGCCGAGGAGCCGTTGCCATCGGAGTCGGGCGACTTCGCCCATCCCATCCCCCCCGCCGGCCTGCTGGTCCGCGGAGTCGGTGGAGAGGTCGAAATCCTCAACAGCGGATCCATGGTATCGAACACTCAGTTACGCTACGGTGCCTGGAAATGGAGCAAGATCGCCTACCGGACGGGGACCAGTTTCTGCTACGCGTTTCCTCCCGCCGAGACGTTCTCCTTCGACCAGGCACTGACCCAGGAACTGCCAAACGGACGGATCTACGGGCGTCATTCCACCGTGACGGTCGAGATGGATCCCGAGCACATCGGTTACGCCTACAACCTCGGTTTCAAGGTGGGCCAGGTGAACACGGGTGTGGAGACATTCGTCTGGTGGCGGCGGGGTTGGCTGCTCCAGGTACACCGGATCCAGGCGCGGCAGCCGGTCGTGTTCCGGCTCGGGGGCTACGCGCTGCCGCTGACTTCGCCCCATGTCGAACGCTCCGACCCCTCGCCGGTCCTCAGCGCCTGGTCGGAGGACGGTCGCGGCTCCGTCCTGCAAAACCTGGGACAGGACCTCACCGCGTCCTGGGATGTCCGTCTCGACGAAGCGACACCACGGGTCCACGTCGCCGAGCCTTTTCACGCCACCCCGGTCTTCCGCTCACCGTCCGTCGAGGGCGTGACCTGGTTGGCCGCACTCAGCTGGACCGGGCGTGATCGCACCGAAGCCGAGCCTTGGAGAGTGACCTCGGGAGCTGCCGGCGAATGGCGGCTCTCCCATCCCCATCTCGCACCTTGGAACCTTTCCCACTGGGCATTGCCCGCACTGAATACATGATCACTTCACCTGCTCTCCACCTCCAGCTCGCATCCGCCGTTGCGCTGGCACTGTCAACCATCCTACAACCCTCCGCTTTCGCCACGGCTCCGTCCGTCGATCCCGCGCTCCAACACGTGCCGGCCGTCGCTCCCCGGACCACCGTGCTGAAGGGACGGGAAGACGCGTTTCGCACCTTCGTCACCAGCGGTCCCGGTGCCCGGGCGTTCGCGAGAATCAAGGAGGATTTTGACCAGCACTATCTCGCCCTGCCCTTTCCCCAGGAGCCTCTGACCTACGGCGATCCCAATCCGCGCACCCGCGACAGCCGGAAGGCCGATCTCTGGCGGCAGGCCCAGGACGTCTGCGGCGTGGTCTCCGGCGTCGCCGAGGCCGCGACCCTGATCTGGAAGGTGACCGGCGAAGCCCGCTATCTCGAGAAGGCCAGGCAGTTCCTGCTCGCCTCGACTGAATGGAGCCTCGACCCGTCGGGCTGGCCCAAGGGGCCCGGCAAGGGAACCACCGACATCACCTACAACGACGAGGCCCACTTCCGCCTTTGGCGAAAACTTCCGCTGATCTACGATCAGTTGCGCGATCAACTCACCCCGACGGAGAAACAAAGGGTCCTGGCTCACTTCCGCGAGCGCGGGCGCCGGTCCTTTCACTGGATCGAGGAGGAGGGCAGGATTTCCCAGACCCTGCGTAATTCGCTCGCGGTGACACCGTCCAGCCATCCCATCCGTTTCATGCCCATGACCGGGCTCACCGCCCTGGCCCTTTGGGACGACCTGCCGGAGGCCCGCGAATGGTGGACCTATACGTATCGTTTCTATCGTGACCAGTTTCCACCCTGGGGCGGCGACGACGGCGGCTGGGCCGAGGGGCCCGCCTACTGGCGAGGCAACATTGAACATGCCGCCTTCCAGGACGCGCTGCTCGCGATCGGCGATCCTTCGGCGTATCGTTCCGCTTTCTGGCGCAACCACGGCTATTTCCAAGTCTACGGCGTCCAGCCCTACCTCGCCTCTGGATTCGGCGATTTCTCCAACGCGGGACGATTCAACCTCGAGCCCGTGGTCGCGGAATACCTGACCCATCTGTCCCGCGTCACCCAGGACGGCTACCTGCTGTCCTTTGCGCGGCTCTGCACCGACGATCGTCCATCCCCGGAGGAAAAGGGCCTTCGCGGACTCGATCGCATCTACCCCACGTCCGCCGAGTTTCTCTTCCGGAACTTTGTCGCCGCCGCCCTGCCGGAGCCAAAACCTCAGCCCCTCTCAGCCCTGCCGTCTGAACGACACTTCAAGGACATCGGCTGGGTTTTGTTGCACAGCGCGCTTGGCCGGCCCGATGACGACATCCACCTGACCTTCGTCTCCTCGCCCTACGGCAGCTTCAGCCACAGCCACGCCCATCAAAATGCGTTTGTCCTCAACGCGTTCGGTCAAAACTTGGCGATCGCCTCGGGTTATCGCGAGTTCCACAACTCCCCTCATCATGACAAATGGACGCGCCAGACGGTCTCGAAGAATGCCCTGCTGATCGACGGCGTCGGGCAGAAGCCCCAGGACAAGAATGCGACGGGCCAAATCACCCGGTTTGAGGTTTCGCCTCGCGGGGTCTGGACAACCGGCGACGCAACCGTCGCGTATCAGGCGAATCTGCCCGAGAGATACGTGGAGCGGGTCACGCGTGACCTCATCTTTGTCGATCGCCGCTACGTGATTCTCCGGGATGTCGTGAAACTCGCCAAACCGGGGCGCGTTTCTTTTCTGCTTCACGGCGAACGCCCGCTGGAGTGGGCCCCGGCTTCCCAGACCGCCCTCATCCGAACCCCCAAGGCGACCCTCACGGCCCGCCTCGTCCCCGCGGACGGAGTTCCATGGACCGCCACGTTGACCGCCGGCTTCCCCGTGCCCGTGGACCCCAAGTACGTTCAGGGCACCGCGGCCAACTATTCCTCGAGCGCGCCCTGGAGCGATCAGGGTCACTTCACCGCCGACTCCCCCAAACCCGCCCGCGAGCAC
>JBBQML010000496.1:0-4533 GCA_038328885.1 Verrucomicrobiota bacterium
TCCTCGAACATGCCGCGCTGCTTGAGGTCCTTGATGAGTGCGGCGCAGGCCTGGTCGACCTCGCGGGCGGTGCCGGCGATATCCCTCTTGAGGGAGCCGTGGTGATCCCAATCGCGATGGTAGAGTTGGATGAACCGGACGCCGCGTTCCGCCAGGCGGCGGGCGAGGAGGCAGTTGGAGGCGAAGGAACCGTCACCCGGTTTGGCTCCGTAGAGGTCGAGGATGTGCTGGGGCTCGGGCGAGACGTCCATCAATTCGGGGACGGATGTCTGCATCTTGAACGCCATTTCGTACTGGGCGATGCGCGTGAGCACCTCGGGGTCGTCGGCGGATTCGTGGTGAATCCGGTTCAGTTCGGCGACGGTGTCGATGACCTCGCGCTGGCGGCGGGGGGTGACGCCGCCGGGGTTGTTGACGTAGAGCACGGCATCGCCCTTGGAGCGGAAGGGGACGCCCTGGAACCGGCTGGGGATGAAGCCGGCATGCCATTGGCGGGCGGAGATGGGTTGGGCCTGGCCGTAGGCTCCGGTGCTGAGGAGGACGACGAAGCCCGGGAGATTCTGCGTCTCGGCACCGAGGCCGTAGAGCACCCACGACCCCATGCACGGCCGGCCGCTGATGAGCGTGCCGGTGTTCATGAACGTGTGGGCCGGGTCGTGGTTGATGGCGTTGGTGGTCATCGACCGCACGATGCAGAGGTCATCGGCGACGCCGCCCAGGTGGGGCAGGATCTCCCCGATTTCCTGGCCGGCGGCACCGCAACGGCGGAAGGGGTATTGGGGCCCGAAGCACTTCAGGGCTTGCCCCTGGAGTTGGGCGATGGGTTGACCCTTGGTGAACGATTCCGGCATGGGCCGGCCGTGCATCTTCTCCAGGGTGGGCTTGTAGTCGAAGAGCTCCAGATGGGAAGGCCCGCCGGCCATGTAGAGGTAGATGACGCGCTTGACCTTGGCGGGGTGGTGGAGCGGTTGCACCACACCCGTCCAACGGCTGGCGCCCGCGGCCTCGGCGGCGTTCGCTGCGGCGCCGGCCAGGGACCGGCCGAAGAGGGCGGCCAAGGCGGCGGAACCGAGACTGAAGCCGGTGCGCCGCAGGAAAGTGCGGCGGGTCAGATCGGGGCCAAATCCGGGGGCGTCCGGGGTGAGCATGGACGTGAAGATAGGGTGATCCGTGGCGGGGGGAAGCCGGGAACGCGGGGGGGGAGGTCACCGGATCGGGGCGAAGAGTGCCGCCAGGTCGGCCTCGTCCAGGTGGAGCTTTTTGGCGGCGCCCTCGTCGAGGAGGGACTCGACGAGCGCTCGTTTCCGTCCCTGGAGTTCGTGGATTTTCTCCTCGACGGTGCCGGAGGCGATGAGCCGGTAGACGAAGACGGGTTTGTCCTGCCCGATGCGGTGGGCGCGATCGGTAGCCTGGGTTTCGACAGCGGGATTCCACCAGGGGTCGTAAAGGATGACGGTATCGGCGGCGGTGAGGTTGAGTCCGGTGCCACCGGCCTTGAGGCTGACGAGGAACAAGGGGACCTCTTCCGCCTGGAAGCGGCGGACGGGGGTGGCCCGGTCGGTGGTGTCGCCGGTGAGGAGGAGCCACGGGAGTTTGGCGGCGCGCAAGCGCTCCTCGATGAGGGCGAGCATGCTCGTGAACTGCGAGAAGAGGAGGACGCGGCGGCCGTCGGCGAGGAGGGTGGAGAGCAGTTCCAGGAGGACGTCGAGTTTGGCGGATTCGGTGACGCGTCGGGCGGACTCGAGCGGGACGAGGCGCGGGTCGCAGCAGACCTGGCGCAGCTTGAGGAGGGCGTCGAGGATGATGATATGGGAGCGGGCGAGGCCCTTGTTCGCGACCTCCTTGCGGACGCGCTCCTCCATGGCGAGGCGGATGGTTTCATAGAGGTCGCGCTGGGCGCCGCCGAGTTCGATCTTCTGTACCATCTCGGTCTTGGCCGGGAGATCGCGGGCGACCTCGTCCTTGCGACGGCGGAGGAGGAAGGGGCGGACGCGCTGGGCCAGTTGCTTGCGGCGCGAGGCATCGCCGTGTTTTTCGATCGGGGTGCGGAAGAGCGCGCGGAACCGGGTTTCATCGGCGAGGAAGCCTGGCATCAGGAAATTGAAGAGCGACCAGAGCTCGCCGAGGTGGTTCTCGATTGGCGTGCCCGTCAGGCAGAGACGGTGTCGGGCGGTGAGGGTGCAGACCACTTGGGCGGCCTGGGTGCGAGGGTTCTTGATGTTCTGCGCCTCATCGAGAATGAGGGCGTGGAACTCGGTCTGGCTCAGTACCTCGGCGTCGCGCGGGAGGAGCGGGTAGGTGGTGAGCACGACGTCGTGGGCAGCGATTTCCGCGAAGCGCACGTGGCGATCGCCGCCGTGCAGGGGGAGGACCCGGAGGCCGGGGGCGAAGCGGGCGAGTTCCTCCCGCCAATTGACCAGCACGCTGGTGGGGCTGACCACGAGGCACGGGCGGTCCAGGCGGCCCTGTTCCTTCTCGACGAGCAGGTGGGCGATGGTCTGGACGGTCTTGCCGAGGCCCATGTCGTCGGCGAGGACCCCGCCAATGCCGCACTCGCGGAGGAACTGGAGCCACTGGAGGCCATCGAGTTGGTAGCTACGTAGCGTGGCGACCAGGCCGGCGGGTGGGGTGATGGCCGGGGGGTGATCCATCCGGCCGAGGCGTTGGGCCAGCTCCCGGATCGCCTCGGGCCGCACCCAGGTCCACCCCGGCGCCTCTCCCAGTCCGGCCAGTTGGGCGGCTCGGAGTCGGTGGACGCGCAGGCGGCCGGCCGAATCGAGGGCGTGGGGCGAATGGAGTTCGACCAGCGTGGTGAGGATCTCGCGGAGTCGGACGGCGGGGAAGGGGATGCGGCGGCCGTCCGGGAGGGTGATCAGGACATTGTCCTTTCCGCGCTTGCCGGTGAGTTGGGCCGGATCGAAACCCGCGATCTTATGGTTGAGGCCGTCGAGGAGCACGGGCAGCAGATTGATCCGCTCCTCCCCCAGGCGGATGCCCAGTTCGACGCCGAACCAGTCGATGACCCGAGGGTCCGACTGCCGGTCGTCGCCGCCCTGATGGCTGTGGTGGCCGTGGGTGCTGGGGACTTGTTCGAGGTACCATTCGTCGGGTTGGCAGATCCCGAGTTGGAACCCGGGTTGCTGCACGATTCGCCAACCGGCGGCGCGCAGGTGGGGCACGGAGTCCTGCAGGAATTTCTGGAGGGCATCCTCATTCAGGTTCCGGAGGAGCAGTTGGTTGTGGAACCGGTCCGGCGCCTCGCGACGGAGGACTTCCTCGGCCGGACTGAGGCCCTGACCCGAGAGGACGTTCCGGGCGGCTTGTTCGGCTTCGAGACGCCGGGCGAGGATCGTGAGCTCCTTTCCGTCGAAATGGGTCAAATCGCCCTCGAAGGTGTCCGGATCGATTTGGGTGTCGCCGTACCAGAAGCTCAGGTGGCCGACCAGAACCTGGATGGCGGCGCCGCCGGTCTTCGCATAGCTCAGGGATGACTCCCACCAGGAGAGGCTCTGGGCGGAGAGCAACAGGGCCGGTACGGGCGGGCAATCCTCGATGCGCCGAACGGGGACGGGTTCGGGTGCGGGGAGGGCCAACGTGCCGAGGGAGGCGTGCAGTGCCGCGCCGAGGCGCTCGGTCTCGGTGGGCCGTAGCCGGGGTGCCTGGCACCAGGCCGCGGCCACCGCGGCGGGGAGGGGCACCTCGAGCGGGCCCGCCTCGCCCGTGGAGGGGTCCACATACCAAGGCGGCGTCAGCGGCACGACGTGCGAGGCGGGGGGCGTGACGTCGAAGGTGGCAAGCAGGTCCCCGGTCGGAAGTCGGCGCCAGCCCGGCCGTCCGCTGCGTTGGGGGCCTTCGCGGAGGACACAGCCGTGGACGTCCGACCAATGGCAGCGGCCCGTGGCCAGGAGTTCGGTCAGCAATTCCGCGGCCTCGGTCCCGGTGAGTTCGAGTTCGCCGTCCTCGGTGCTCTCGGCGATGTCGAGCAAGGTGTCGATCCGGCGGGCGATGCGCCGGTCCGCTGGTTGGATGAACCGGGGCGGCTCGCCGCCCAGCCAACGGGTCGAGTCATAGGGTGTGGGGGCGCCGTTGCCACCGCTTTTCAGGCGACGGGACTTGACCACCTGGAGGACGACGCCCCGGGGGTGGGCCTCGGGGGTGCCGGGGTCGGCGATGTCCGCGTCGTCCAGTTCGCGGAGTACATAGAGCAGTCTCTCGGCGGGCGCTTCCGGGGGGGGCGGAGGGGGTTCCGCGCCGTCGCGGAGACAATCGACCCAACGACGGAGTGCGGTGCTCAGCCCGGGCGGGGCGGCGGTCTTGGACTCATAGGAGGGACCATCCGGAACCGGGCTGCTGCCGGGAGGGCCGCCCGCCTGGATCCATTCGAGGACGGCGACCACGTGTTCGCAATCCCCGGTCTCGGCGTCGCTGTTGCACTCGCACTGGGAGTCGATCACCTCCCAGGAGTCGCCCTCCTCGGTCAGGACGATCAGGACGTCGAACGGCCTCCGTCTGGATCCCTGGACGCTGGCCATG
>JBBQML010000497.1:0-4531 GCA_038328885.1 Verrucomicrobiota bacterium
CCAGAAACAGTCCCCAGAGGAGCATCACGGCAGCGCCGGCGGTCACCGACCGCCGCATGGCGCGTGGAATGCCGGCCGCAACGGCCCCGATCGCTCCCCAAAGTACAGCGCCGATCATGGCGTAGGGTACCACAGCGTTCCGGAGATGCCCAGGTACCTGCGGGCCGATAAAGCGCGAATCACCGACGTAGATGAGGTAGGCGGCCAGGCCAGTAAATCCGCCGCCGGCCAGCGCAGCTCGAAGAGTGAGCGCCGTGCGATTGACCGTGGGCCGCGGAGGCGGCTCCGGGCGTATTGGAGGCTGGTCCAGCGGGGCCGATCTGCGCAACTCGTCGATCAGGCGGCCGATGACCGCTTCGTATCCCTCGACGAAACTCACGTACTGGAAGCGACGGAGACGGAACGGGATGTCGCACTCCAGGGAAATAACCGGTACGACCAGCTTGTCTTCCTGCAGGGCGAAAGACACCTCATCCATCACCGGCCGAGACGCGACCGCGTCCGGAGAGAGGATCACAACCACCCCTTTGCTCCTGCGCAACGCGGCCTCGACCTCCACGTCCCACTGCTGTCCCGCCCTGATATCGATTTTGTCCATCCACAGCGGCACGTCGGCCTTCTTGAGATCATTGGCCAGGCGCAGCGCGAACGCGTGGTCTTTCCGGGAATAGCTCAGAAAAAACAACCAGGCCTCCTCGGGAACTGTAGAGGAACCGTACTCCCCAATCCCCGTTCCGGCAACCATTTGCCGGGGGTAACCACACTCGTGCGGCGAGCCCACCGGACGGCTCGGCCAGGCGAATGCTGTCTCCCGGAAAGAGCGTCACCACCTCGGTCACTTCCGGAACCACGTCGAGCGCCCATGGTACATCACCTCGGCCGACCGGGGGACCTGCGGCACTCCCGGCAGGTACACCGACCGGAGCGTGCCGTGCCGTCCCGTCTCCCGAAGCCGCCGCTCATGGCCACCACGGCAACGACCACTCCGGCGAACAGCAGCACCAGGACCACCGCGCCGGCGATCAGGTTGGACCGCTCTCGCGGGTCGGGCGCGTCGGGACGGGGTGTGGTCATCGGAGCGGGGGCTCCAGCGTGAGCCAGAGGAGGACGGACAGCACTAGGCAGTAGCGCCCAGACTGTAAAACAGCGCCCCCGTCACGGTGCCCGCGACGAGGTGGGGGAGCGCGACGCGGGTGAGATCCTGGTCGGTGCCCCGTGGCGCGGTGGAAAGGTCGGGATGGTCGGGCGTGGCGAGCCGGGCGGCGATGCTACCGCCCGTGCGCCCGACCATGAAGAGCGTCAGGGCCAGGGGCACCGCGTCGCTGAGCAGCAAGGTGACGTCTACGGACGCGAACATCGGCTGGATGAGCGGTCCGACCGCGCGTGCGACGGCGCCGGTGCCTAGCCCTAAGGCCAGGCCGAGGAAGAGGACGACGAAGACGCCCTGGACGAAGGTGCGGCCGGTCTGATGGATGAAGCGCCAGAGGGTCCGGCCGACCTGGCGGGGGCTCAGGTCGACGAGGAGGCAGCGCCAAGACCGGAGCAGCCGGGCGGCGAAGGTGGCCAGAATCCAGGAGGTCCGTGGCTGGTTTTCTGTGTTAGTGCCACCGTGTGACGCGGCTGTAACGCTCAGGGTCAACATTGGATACCACCACGCGTTGCCTCAGCGGCCGCCCGGGCTTTCTTCTGATCGCACTGGAGAAAGTACAGAGGCGGAGATGGGCGGGGCAAATCTGGGTACCCTCTGGAATACTCCAACCCTCGGAGACTTGCGATGCCGCCCCGGGTAGTTCCCTGCCGCCTGTTGTCTCGCCAAACTCTGTCCGTCCTCGCGTCCATCATGTTTGCGGCGTGCGGTGGAGGAATAACCCCTCCTGGCGCGCGTAATGCCCAAGTCGGGGGTAGCCTCTTCAATCATACCTTGGATAATACGCTCCTGCATATCAAAGTACTCTGGGATGGGACCCTAATTTCGGACAACCGAGTGTCTCCCGCGTTATTTCAGTTGGCAGGAGGCGCCTCGGTTAACGCTAGCCCGGGCACTCACACCCTGAGCATTCTTCTCGTTGAGGAGACGGTGACATCCGCAACCTACGACGCCACCGGAGTAGTTGGCTCGGCTAACACTCGAACGGGAGCTTACGAGAACATCCAACTCGGACCTACTACAGTAACCCTCAAGGCAGGCGACAAAGTATCCTTCTCGGTAGTGCTGCATTAGGGACTAGAGGCGTCATCCTAGATCCCGGCGAGAGCCTTGGGTACCTCTCATTGACCTGCTCCCCTTTTCTGCTCCAGGTATGAGGTCAGTCCACCGCGATTAAGGACCGACACACGACCCCGGACAGTCATCGCGCCATTTCGGGTATCCCGTCCGCTCCTAAAATCGCGCATAGTGTGGTCTGAAATGGGTGTAGACCCACTTGGTCCGCGAGCAAAGTGAGAAGCAACGTCCCCACCTCGCCCCGCCTTCCACAGCGCCTGCATCTACCCTTGAGGTGGAACCGAGGCAGAAGGCTTCTGATGCCCAGTCAGCCCCCGAAGAATCTCTGCTTGTCCCGGCGTGAGTGTGGAAGCGGCATCGCCAATCGGACCGGCAGGGACCACGTCGGCACTTGGGATGAATGACATCGCGTTGATTGGCGTGACCTGACTCCCGTTTAGCTCGAACACCGTCCATAGGTTTCCAAGACCGCTCGGCACCCTGAACGTGCGGGTCGGCTGGCCCGGGATGCTCAGAATGGCAGTTGCTCCTGAAGCAGCGAGTTCCCCGCTGGTCGTCGAAGACCTATTCGTGTAGTCGTGAACCGAATATCGGTATACCCCGGGAAGGAGCGAGGTGATCGTCACGGTCTCAGGCCCAAAGCTGGAAACATCATCGACGTCGAGCATTGCAAACGGATTAGTGAGGAGATTCCCAAAATTCTGGAACGAGACATGGAAGCGGCCTCCTGACGCTAACGGTCCAGTCAGATGTGCATCGAGGTCCGACGGGCTGGCGCCCCATGTCAGGACGACCCCCACCTGAAATCCGAACCCGGTTGGATAGGTTACGACATCCTGATTTGCCGCTTCCGTTCCCCCGATCACCGCGACGGTGCGCAGCGCCCGGTCATAGCCGTTACGCGTGACTGACAGGGTATAGGTCCCGGCCGGGAAATTGGAGAATCGGAAGAAACCGCTAGACGGCGTGACCAGGGTAGCCACCGTCGGCCCGCTGGTCGCGTTCTGCCCGTTGCGGATTTCGACCAGAGCGCCGGCAAGTGGGGCAAGATTGCGCGCATCCCTCACAACCCCGTTAACTCCGCCTAGCGTCGGAGTGGTCCGAACTAACCGAACCACTTCGGTTGTGCGAGCAGAACGAGGCAGTATGCGCTGGCGCTCAAGCACCACGGGATCATACCCTGGTGCCGATACCCGCAGGTCGTACAGCCGGGGCCGGTTGGCCCCGGTAAGAAAGAGGCCATTCGCACCGGCTAGGCTCGTAGAAACGGTCTGCCCTGCAAGCTGGAGGGCGGCGCTCGCCCCCACGATTGGCGCGCCGGTGGCGGCATCCTCGACCGTACCCGTAAGTCGCCCCGCGCAAGCAGTGGCAAGCTCTACGTACGCCTGTACCAGGGCATCGCCCAGCCAAGCACCACTGGCCGGCGTAGTTGCATATGTAGCAAACCGGTGCAGATCAGCGCCGGCACCCACCCGCGCGACAAGTTTCAGCGAGTTGGTGCCCACAACGCCCAGCGCACCGATAACCAGATCCCAGAGCGTTGTTCGCTCGGTGGCAATTCCGGGGAATTTTGGCCCCGGCACGATCGAGGCAAGAATGTCCTGGGAAATGCTACCTTGGGCGATCCGGCCGGAGACCGGCAGTTGCAATCCCGGCCAGCCTACATCGCCGATCGGTGAAGCGATGTTGATGCTCCCGACACACCCCACCTCCGAGGTGTTCTGGGTATTCAGTCGGGAGAGCGCCTCACGAATCACCATCGTCCCCTGAGAGTGACCGACAAGAATCACATTCTGCTTCCTGCCTACTCGGAATCGATCGAGCTCCTCAATAAGTGTTTGGGCCGGTGCTGCAATCTGCCCCTGGGCGTTGTTCAGGACGATGTTGATGTACTGTTTGATGGACTCCTGAACGTCCGCTAGTCCTCCACACGACGCAGGCAGCCCGGAGGACTGGGTGGGGGCGCGAGACGGGCTGAAAGGCGAGTTCAGTATAGATAGGAAACAGCCTGCCCCGTCCAGGAGAATCGAGCTCTGAAGGCCGGAGGGATTGTAGATCAGGGCGAGCCCCATGGTCCGAGTCGCACCATTTCCGCTGAGTATCCCACGGTTCGTCGCAACCGCCATCAGCTGCGCCATGCTCCCTAGCGCATCGGTGTAGTCGTTCCAGATACCGTTGACGAACACCAGCGTGGTCGGGGTGACAGTATCCACCGGAGTCACCACACCGGGAGCTGTCTCTAGCGATGGCGCCAGGTCGGGATTCACATCGGGACCGCCCACGAATTCGAATGTTCTCCCCGCCAAT
>JBBQML010000498.1:0-4524 GCA_038328885.1 Verrucomicrobiota bacterium
GTACGCCACGAATCTTCTGGGCGAGGTGGTTCCGCCGGCCGGGCAGGTCTACCTCGCGGACCTCATCCACCCGGGAGTTGATGCGCTGGCGCGACGGTTGCCCGGGGGGAGTTGGCGTGGTGAAGGGGTGGCGGAGACCGAGTGGCAGAGCGTGTCCCAGGTGGGGGTGGCTGGGGAGGCCGGCCAGGGGGAGTTTCAGTGCGGGGTGAGCAACCGCGGCAACTACCCCGACCGCTTCCGGGTGCGGGCCCATCGCCAGGCAGGCTTGGCCGGCGCGGGGGCGGGCATTCGGGTGGTGGCGGAGACGGGGCCGGCGGAAGACGTTACGGCCGCGGTGCTCGAGAAGGACGGATGGCTGACTCCCTGGCTGGAGCCGGGCGAGTCGATCCGCTTCCTGATCAGCCTGGCGTTGCCGGTGGAGGGCGAGCTGGATGGGTGGTTGGACCTCACGGCGGGTTCGGCCACGGATGCCCAGCGAACCGAGACCGCGGGGTTTTCCGTCCTGCTCGACGCGGATGCGGATGGTTTGCCTGATGCCTGGGAGAGGCAGTGGTTTCCGGGGCTGGCTATCCTCAGCGGGCACGATGGGCACGACCAGGATGGGGACGGTTCCACGGATCTGGAGGAATGGACGGCGGGGACCCACCCGGGTGACCCCGCGGACGCGCTTCGGCTGTCGATTCGACTCGATCCCGGAGCGGCGGGGCCGCGGATTTCCTGGGTGGCGAGGACGAGGACGTACTACCAACTCGAGCGGGAAGGGGAGGGGATGGGCTTTGTGGGCGTGGGGCCGGAGCGGGCGGAGGCGGTGTCCGGGGTCATCGGAGTCATGGACACCGCGGTGGTGGGGTTTACCAATGCGACCTATCGGGTGCGCACGGCCCGGCCCTGAGCGGGGATTCCGGCTGGCATTCAGGCACCTTCTCCAGCACCTTCCTGCCGGAATGAAGTTCATTCTCTCCACGCACAACATCACGCTGACGAAGTCCATCGAGGACCACATTCTTGGCCGCATTGACAAGCTGGAACGGCTTTACCAGCGGGCTTTGGAAGCGCGGGTGATCATCGAGCACGATCACACCCGCGGTGAGGACAAGGCCTTCAAGTGCTCGGTCCGCCTCGCGGTCCGCGGTCCGGACCTCTACGCGGAGGACGTCGAGGCCGACCTGTACGAAGCCATTGATCTGGTGAGCAAGAAGATCGAGCAACAGATCCGCAAGCGGCAGAGCAAGGCGAAGGCGAAGAAACATACCGACGCGGCGGTGCTCAAGAGCAAGCGACAGGTGGCCGGCGATTGAGGATGCTCCTTCGCGCACGCCATCTGTTCCCCGTCACCGCGCCGCCCATCGAGGACGGCGCGGTCGTCATTTCGGGGGATCGCCTGGTGGCGGTGGGGGCATGGGCGGACCTTCATTCGCGGCACGGCGGACCGGTGATCGACTTGGGCGAGGTGGTGCTGTTGCCCGGCCTGGTGAACGCGCACTGTCATCTCGACTACACGCATTTCGCGGCCCACCTGCCGCCGCCGCGGAGCTTCAGCGCGTGGATCCAGGGCGTGCTCGCCCTCAAGGCGGGCTGGAGTTTCAGCGAGTACGCCGCCTCGTGGATCGAGGGCGCCCGACAACTGGTCCGCAGCGGATGCACGACGGTCCTGGACATCGAGGCGGTTCCCGAGCTGCTGCCCGAGGCCTGGGCCAGCACGCCGCTTCGCGTCATCTCGGCCCTGGAAATGACCGGGGTCCGCTCGGCGCGCACTGACGCCGAGATCCTCGGGGTCGCGCTCGCCAAGGGCGAGAGCCTCCACCACCCCCGCAATCGCTGGGCACTCTCCCCGCACGCTCCCTATTCGACCCGGCGCGAGTTGCTCGTCCGGACCGCCGAAGCGGCGCGGTTGCGTGACCTGCTGATCACCTTGCACGTGGCCGAGTCCGCGGAGGAACTCGCGATGTTCCTCCGGGCGGAAGGTCCCATGCACCAATGGCTTCAACCGCAGAGGCACGAGGACACCTCCGTGGGTGGCGGCCTTTCCCCGGTTGCGTATGTGGCCGGGACAGGCCTGCTCGGGCCACACACCCTGCTCGCCCATGTGAACTATCTCCAGGCCGGGGATGCCGCCCGGCTGGGGCGGTCCGGGACGCACGTGGTTCATTGTCCTCGAAGCCACGACTACTTCGGGCACGACGCCTTTCCCCTCGCGGAGCTGCAGGCCGCCGGGGTGAACCTCTGCCTTGGCACGGACAGCCTGCTGAGCGTCCGGAGGCTGGGGCGCCCGCGCCTGGAACTCGACCTGTTCGAGGAGCTCCGTGGGTGCTGCGACCGGCACCCCGGCCTTTCGCCCGAGGCTCTCCTGGCGCTCGTCACGAGCTCGGCGGCACGGGCAATCGGCCGGGACGGAGAACTGGGTGAGCTGAGGGCGGGCACCCTGGCCGACCTCATTGCGGTGCCGATGAATGGGGGGTGCGACACCGTTGCCGGGAGGATTCTCGAGCATGTGGGTCCGGTGACGGCCTCGATGATCGGGGGCGTCTGGGCGGTGGCGCCGCCCGGAGGCAGCCCGTGAGCCCTTCGCGAAGGGCACAGGACGTTGCCGAGGTCGTCGTGATCACCGGGGCAGCGGGCGGATTGGGGCGGGCCCTTGTGGAGGCGTTCGGCGGGGCGGGATGGCGCGTGGCCGCCGCTGGCCATCGGACCCCGCCCCCGGCGTTCACTGGAGAGCCGGGCGTCTGGTGCACCCAGGCGGACGTCACCGATCCCGGGGCGGTGTCCGGGTTGGTGGCGGGGGTGTTGGAGCGCTGGGGTCGCGTGGACGTGCTCGTCTGCAACGCCGGGGTGACCGCCGACCGCTTGCTGCTCCAGATGGACGACGCGAGCTGGGATCGGGTCCTCGATGTCAACCTGAAGGGGGCCTTCCTCTGTGCCCGGGCCGTATTGGACCCGATGGTCCGCCAGGGTGGCGGGCACATTCTCAACGTGGCTTCCCTGGCGGGTCGGAGCGGGGCCCGCGGCCAAGCCAACTACGCGGCGGCCAAGGCGGGGCTGATCGGACTGACCCTCGCCCTCGCCCGGGAGGTGGGGGGGCAGGGCATCCGGGTGAACGCGATCCTGCCCGGGGTGTTGGCGACGGCGATGACGGCGGGGCTTTCACCCGGGGCACTGGAGGCCTTCACCCAGGCGAACGTGCTCGGTCGTCTGGGTGACCCGCGCGATGTGGCTCGGACCGTGGTGGCGATTGCGGGCGCGCGGGGCGTCTCCGGACAGGTCTTCCAGCTCGACAGTCGGATCGCGCGTTGGGCCTGAACCGGCGCGAGTCCGGGTGGCGTCCGTCGGTGCTCCCGTGCCTCCCGCGGGAAGGGCGGGCGATGAAGCGGCTTCGCCTGGGGCGGGTGCTTCGTTACTTTCGGGTCTCTCGCGGGATGGACTTGCTGCAATCACTGGCAACGGTTTGGCACTACGTGGCCCTCACGTTGGCGCTCCTCCTCTCGGTCTTCAGCGCCGCCCATGTGCTGCTCCACAAGCGCGACCCGCGCTCGGCCCTGCTCTGGGTCGGCTTCGTCTCGTTCGTTCCGCTGTTCGGCGCGGTCCTCTACTTCGTCTTTGGGGTCAACCGCCTCAAGCGGCAGGCGATCCTCCTGCGCGGAGACCTCCAACGCTTCCGCGCCCGGCAGGCCGTCCAGGAATGTTCGGTCGAGCAGCTCGCTGGCCAACTCAACGCCGGCGGCGCCCACCTGACCGCGCTCGCCGGGGCGATGTCCAAATTGTTCTCCCGCCCGCTGCTTCCGGGCAATCGTGTGGACGTGCTGGAAAACGGGGACGCGGCGTATCCCGCCATGCTCGAGGCCATTGCGGGTGCGCGGGAGTCGGTCTCGCTGTCGACGTACATCTTCGACCGGGACGAAGCCGGGCTGGCGTTTGCCGCCGCCCTGGGTGCGGCCGTGCGGCGTGGGGTGGCCGTGCGGGTGCTCGTCGACGCCACCGGGGTACGCTACTCATGGCCTTCGGTGTTGGGCGTGCTTGAGCGGGAGGGTGTGCCCCATGCCCGGTTCCTTCCCACCCTGCCGCTGTGGCAGTTGGTGACGCTTAACCTGCGCAACCACCGGAAGCTCCTCGTCGCCGACGGTCAGGTTGGGTTTACGGGCGGCATGAATCTCCGGAACGGCCACTGGCTGGCGAAACGGCCGCGGCACCCGGTGCGCGATCTGCACTTCCGGTTGACCGGCCCGGTCGTCGCCCACCTGCAGGAGGTGTTCGTGGACGATTGGTTCTTCACGGTGGGTGAGGCGTTGCGCGGGGAGGCCTGGTTTCCGCCGCTGGAACGCTGCGGGGGTGTCATCGCCCGTGGGATCTCGGACGGGCCGGACGAGGATTTCGAAAAAATGCGGTGGACGCTCCTGGCAGCATTGTCGGCGGCGAAACACTCCGTGCGCCTGGCGACGCCCTATTTTCTGCCGGAACCGACCCTCATCGCGGCGCTGAACCTGGCAGCCCTTCGGGGGGTGGCGGTGGACATCCTGCTGCCGGCCAGGA
>JBBQML010000499.1:0-4521 GCA_038328885.1 Verrucomicrobiota bacterium
AACGCCTCGCGGGAGGGCCACGAGGGCGCCGCCGGAGAATTGCTGCCGGCGGAGGCCTGGCCGGAGACCGTCGCCGCCGCCGGCACGTCTGCGTCGACGGTCGCGAGGTCGCGCGGCAAATGGCTTCGCGTGGCCAGACCCAGCCCGGCGAGGGCGACGGCGCAAAGGCTGCCGGTGGCGATCACGGTCAGACTCGCCCGCCTCGCCATGCTGCTGCGGTCGCCGGCGGGATCCGTGGCGGCGCTGGGTGCGAGTGATCGGCGCCGGCCCAGTTCACGCGCGGCCACCACCAGCGCCACGCCGGCGATGACCAGCAGCCAGGTTCCCGAACGGGAGCGCTCCAAGCCTTGGAAATAGGACCGGCGCAGAGCCAGGTCGAGCTGGCGGATCTCCTGCTTGAGCGCCTCGTTCTTGGGTTCCTTCTCCAGGCGTTGCTTGGCTTCCACCAGCGCGGGTGCGCGCCAGGGCTCCTCCTGGGGCTGAACGAACTGGCCGAGGGCCAACACCCCCGTGACGGCCGCGACGAAGAGCGCCAGAATCCACACCAGCGACTGGATCGGGCGGGGCTTCACGCGCGACCTCCCCCGCAGCCCCCGCCCCCACACTTCGCCGCCGGGACCGGTGTGATGGGGAGCCGGGCGGGATGTGGCAGCGCCACCCCCTCCGGGGTCGGTGCCAGCCCCAGCCGGATCCGCTCCTGGGGGCAGGTCGCGAAGCATCGGGCACAGGCGTAACAACCCGTCCGGTCGGGCTCGTAGTCGAGGCGCCGCCGGGCCATGCCCAGGCTGATCAGCTTCACGCCGATGACCACCCCGCTCCAGATCCCGAACCACAGCCCCGCGGTGCGGAAGCGGGCGCGCAATTCCATGGCTCGCGGCAGGAGATCCTTGGCCTGCTTCTCGGCCCGGGTCAGGGCGAGGCGCTGAGGTGTGGCCAGGCCGGCGACCACCTCCGGCGCCAACCGGGCCGCGTAGGTTTCCGCCAGGTCCACCGTCGGGTGCAATCGCGCCGCCGCGCCGCCGAACAGCCAGCCCACGCCCGCTCCCACCGCGATGATGAACGGAAAGGCCACCAGGAACCCGATCATCCGCCGCCGTGCCGCGCTGACCTCGCGGGGACGCACCAGGCCGCTGTCGGGCTCCCGAATGACGCCGAAGGGACAGGACTCGGTGCAGAGGCGGCACTGGGTACAGACATCGGGTGTGATGCGGACCCGCCAGCGCGAAACGGCTGAGGCCACCCGCAGGAGCGCGCCGTAAGGGCAAAGGAAGCGACAATACGGCCGGCCGACAAACATGCCCGTCACCAACAGGGCCCCGCCCAAGAGGAGCATGCCGGTGCTGCCCGAGAGCCGGAAGATCGGCACGAACGGGTCATAGCGGCAGATCACGAAGGCCGCGCCGGTGGCGGCGAAGGTGATACCCGCGCCCAGGTACAGGAAGGGCAGGACGCCCAAGCCGCTCTCCAGCCAGCGCGGAATCTCCACCGGCCTCACGAGCACCAGATCCTGCAGCGCCCCATGGGGACATACCGCCGCACAAAAGGTCCGGCCGAAGAACAGCGCCACGAGCAGGGGCGCCGCGAAGAACACGGCCACTCCCACCGGCAAGGCATAGCCGCTGCCGAACACGGCCAGGGCCACGTTCTGCACCGCCCCGATCGCACAGACACACCCCTGGCGGTAGAACCCGAAGTAGAGCAACGAGAACAGGGAGAGTGCCGCAACCCCACGTCGAGAACGCTTCCGGAACACCAGCCAACCCGCCAACCCCAGGCAACCGATCAGCACCGCGACATCGAGATACTCGAGCCCCTGCGCCCGCGCGACCGGGTACTGCGTCGCCGGCATGGTGTAACCGCTCTCGAAATCGGGCGGCGGGAACCGCAGTTCGGTGGCGGCCGATGCTCCCGCGATCCCCAGCAGGAAAGCCGCCACCGCCAGGAACCAGCCGCAGACCCGGACCCCCACTCCGCCGGTGCACCACAACCCCCGGGCCCGGAAAGGACCCCTCGAGGGTGTTGGCCAGGGGCGGTGCATGGGAGCGTCAGGCCGTGAAGTGATAGTAGGGGTCGTGCGCCGGGGCCCGGTAGAAGGCATCCCCCGGACAGGCCTTGGCGATGGCGCACTCGTTGCAGTTCACGCAGCGGTCGTGCCTCACCTGCAGGTGGAAGGACCCGTTGCCGAACAACCGGCAACCCTCGACGCACTTGGCGCAACCGATGCAGAGGTCCTCGTCGATGTGGTATTCGAAATAGGGATCCTCGATGAACTTCCGCAGGATCGCCGAGGTGGGGCAAAGCTGGTTCTCCGCCCCCGTGTTCAGCTCGTTCGGTTGCGGCTCGAAATACCCGGTGCAGAGGTCGCAGTACCCGCAGATGGGGAACCAGTTCACACACTTCACCGCCGACTGCTCGAGCACGCAGTGGGTCGCACACCGGCTGCAAGAAAGGCACCTGCGCGGATCGATCTGCCAGACGGTGTCCGCCGCGGCCGCCCGGTGGCCCAGTGCGCCCACCGCCACGCCCGCCGCGGTCAGACCCGCCACGCGCAGGCCGTTCCGTACGAACTCGCGCCGGGTGGTGTGTTCGTCGTGGGGTGGGGGAGGGGTCATGCCGGGTCCTTGGTCGTCAGCCTCGGGCGGGTTCGGGTTGCGTCCCCGCAGCCTTGAGCCGGAAGGACTGCACCGTGGCCCCCACGAGATCGAGGACCCACACCTGCCCCTCCGCATCCACCGCCACGTCCAAGCCGTCCTGCACGGTGTCCGTCACGCTCCTCGATTCGCGGTCCTCGGAGGCCACCGCCGCAAACTGGTCGGGCACGGCCACCACCGATTCCAGCCGGCCGTCGGCCGAGTACACCTTGACCCGCGGCAACCCCTTCTCCCCGGTCACCCACCGGCCATCGGGCAGCGCGGCGAGGCTGACCGGGTTACAACAGCCGCAGAACGCATCGATGGCCACCCCCGGCCGACCCCAGCTCTGCTCGAGGTCCCCATCGTGGGTATAGGCCTCGACCTTGTGCCGGCCGGGATTGTTGATCCACACCAGGCCGTCGCGGCCGGCCTCAACGTCCAGAAACGGGCTTGGCAGAATGAGTCCCGGCACCTGCCGATCCAGGTTGCGCTCGCCAAGGCGCAACTGCAGACGCCCCTCCCGGTCGCAGCGGTAAACCACGCGGTTGCCGGCATCGGCGACGAAGACTTCCTCCCCCCAAGCCAGGAGGGCCGTCAGGAACGGCTTGCCTCCGAACGCCGGCCAGCGCGCCACCCGACGGCCGCCCGCCTGGTAGACCTCCACGCGATCACGGAGCCCGACATAGATGGAACCGTCGGCGGCGACGTGCACCGAACGGGCGAGGTCGCCAACCTTGATCTCCGCGGCTCGAGCCCCGGCGGCGGTGAACACCAGCACCCCCCGCCCCGCCGCCACATAAACCCGTCCGTCCGGCCCTATCGCCAGGCGTCTCGCCTCGGGTTGGCCCACCGGGAACTGGACCACACGGTCGTAATGAACCAGGGCTGGATCCACGCGACGGAAGCTGTCCACGTCGTAGCGCCAGGGATTCGCTTCCGTAGGCGTGGCGGCTGGAGCGCCGGGGGCGGCCTGCCCCGTGCCGAGCCCCAAAACCGCGGCCCCGGCACCCAGGGCGCCGCCGCCCAGGAACGCCCGGCGTGAGACAGCGCGAGTTCCCGCCCCGGGGGTCTGGTCTGGTTCACTCATCATGGCGCAGGATCCTTTCCGACCGACCTCGTCTCCGTCTCCGGCTCCGGCTGTGGCGCGCGCGACCTGCTCTCCTCCCGGAACAGCTCCGCCTTGGTGAGATCGCAGCCGTCGTCGAAAATCGGGCATTGGCCGCAGAAGGAAGGACGCCGGCAATCAGCCCCGGCTTCACGGCAGACCGCGAATCCGGTCACCGCCACGATCGCCCCCGCCGCCGTGCACCGGAGGGAATTGCGCAGGAACTCGCGACGACCAAGCGCCGCGCCTGCAACACGATTGAGAACAAAGGGTCGGCCCACAGGTGAACGATTCTCATGAGCCCCGGCGGAAAGCTCAGCGTTTATGGCCAAACCCTGACCCTTTCTTGGCCATTACCCGGCTCAACTCGAGGAGTGGAGGAGGGTGTCGATGGATCGGCGCCGTGCAACGCGTTCGGCATCGATTGCCCCCTCCGATGCCAACGGTCGTTTCGACTCCAACGGAGCCCTCCGGAGCACACCTCACTTCGCGACCTGAAGGCAGACCATTCGGGTGAGGTCCCGTGCCAACAACCGTCCCCCGGCCAGCGCCATCGGGGCCCAGGCCTCCGTGCCATCCATGAGCACCGCCTCGGCGAGCGGGCGGAAGGCCTCCGGGGTCGCTTCCGCCATCGTGAGTTTTGCCGAGTCGTCCAGGGCGTAGATCAGGCCGTCCGCGAGGAGCAGCGGGCCCAGGCCGAAATGGGTCTCCGGTCCGCTGGCCCAGAGCACCTTCCCGTCCGCGCCGAGACAGACCAACCGCCCGTCCGCCCGGATCCCGTAC